>NZ_VFTA01000069.1:0-12588 GCF_007003935.1 Mesorhizobium sp. WSM4310 | reverse complement strand
GGCTTCCATCCTTCGAAAGCCCGGCTTCCAAGTCAATTCTGCTTAGTCAAGCTGTCCGCTCCGAGGGGCGCACTCCAAAAAAGGGGGTAAGTCACTCCCAAAAAACGATCGTTCGGCCGAACTTCGTCACGGCTGAAGATTCCTCTTGCAATTTAATCCGCGCACAGATAGTCTGTGCACAGATCGAATGATCGATCAGACAAGACGAATGGAGCCAGGACAATGTGGAGCAATGAATACACCGCGATTTCCTCCCTTCCCGCAGCAGCCATCTGGAACGCGCTGAAGGCTTTGCACGAGGGCCGCCTCACCTATGAGGGGTCCGACACTTTCGTGCTGCACGGCCCGTTCGCCAAGGGCACCCGTGTCTCGGTGACGCCGGTCGGGCAGGACACGTTCGAATCGACCATCGTCGATCTCGTCGATAACGTCACCTATGCCGACGAGACTTCGTTCGGTGACACGAAATTGCTGTTCCGGCACACGCTGGTGCCGGTCGAGGGCGGCACGCAGGTGACGCACCGGCTCGAAATTTCCGGCCCCTCTGCGGCCGAGGTCGGACCCGAACTCGGCCCGCAGATCAGCGGCGATTTCGACGTATCGATGGCTAAATTGTTCGAGCAGGCAAAGGAGTTGGCGAATGGTGGCTGACGGACAGGATTTGAAGACGCGCTTCAGCGGACCTTCGGAGAGCCCCGGCTTGTTGTTGTGGCGAACCACCATGCGCTGGCAGCGCGTCATGACGGCGGCATTGACGCCACTCGACCTGACACATGTCCAGTTCGTGCTCCTGGCCTCCGCCATGTGGCTGGGCCGCAATGGCGAGCCGCCCAACCAGGTGCAGCTCGCCGCCCAGGCAGGCACCGAGGTGAAGATGACCTCGGACGTCGTTGCCCGGCTCGAGGCCAAGGGTTTGATCGCGCGGGAAGCCGACCCCAGGGATTCGCGTGCCAAGGTGATCCGCGTCACCCCGGCCGGAGCCGCCGCCGCGCAGCGCGCCATCGTTGCCGTGGAGACCGCCGACGCGGCCTTTTTCGAACCGGTGGACGAAGCACAGCTCGTCGGCCTGCTGCAGCTGCTGGCCGGCGACATACGCTAGAGCAATTCCAGGAAAAGTGTGAGCGGTTTTCCCGGGAAAGCGCATAGCGCTTTCCCTTGGGAATTGCGTCAAAACAAAGAGTTAGAGCGGTTCGCCGTTTCCATGAAACGGTGAAACGCTCTAAGTGAGCGCGTTAACCCAGGAACTTGGCGATGATCGCGTCGCCCATCTCGACCGTGCCGACCTCGGTCATGCCCGGCGAGAAAATGTCCTTCGTCCGCAGGCCCTGATCGAGCACGGCGGCGATCGCGCCTTCCAGCCTGTCGGCCTCATCGACCATGCCGAAGGAATAGCGCAGGCACATGGCGAAGGAAGCGATCATGGCGATCGGGTTGGCGATGCCCTTGCCGGCGATGTCGGGCGCCGAGCCGTGCACGGGCTCGTAGAGCGCCTTGCGCTTCTTGGTCTTGACGTCTGGCGCGCCGAGCGAGGCGGACGGCAGCATGCCGATCGAGCCGGTCAGCATGGCGGCGATGTCGGACAGCATATCGCCGAACAGATTGTCGGTGACGATGACGTCGAACTGTTTTGGCCAGCGCACCAGCTGCATGCCGCCGGCATCGGCCAGCATGTGGTCGAGCTTGACGTCGGAGTAGCGCGCCTTGTGCGTCTGGGTGACCACCTCGTTCCACAGCACGCCCGACTTCATGACGTTGCGCTTTTCCATCGAGGTCACATGGTTCTTGCGGGTGCGCGCCAGTTCGAAGGCGACGCCCGAAATGCGCTCGATCTCGAACGTGTCGTAGACCTGCGTGTCGATGCCGCGCTTCTGGCCGTTGCCGAGATCGATGATCTGCTTGGGTTCGCCGAAATAGACGCCGCCGGTCAGCTCGCGCACGATGAGGATGTCTAGGCCTTCGACCACCTCCTGCTTGAGCGAGGAGGACGCGGCGAGTGCCGGATAGCAGATGGCCGGGCGCAGATTGGCGAACAGCTCCATGTCCTTGCGCAGCCGCAGCAGGCCGGCCTCGGGCCGCACCTCGTAAGGCACGGCATCCCATTTCGGTCCGCCGACGGCGCCGAACAGCACCGCGTCCGCCGCCATCGCCTTGGCCATGTCGGCATCGGAGATCGCCGCGCCATGCGCGTCGTAGGCGCAGCCGCCGACCAGGCCCTCATCGGTGGCGAAGCCGCTGCCGAGCTTTTCGTTCATGGCCGATATCAGCTTCTTGACCTCGGCCATGGCCTCGGGGCCGATGCCGTCGCCGGGGAGCAGGAAAAGATGCTTCGTTGCCATGGAAAAACCGTCCCAGAAAGATTTGAACCGCGGCCTTGCTAAACGCCAAGCGCTTGCGGCGCAAGCCTGCGGTTCAGAACCGCGATCACCGATGTGAGAGAATGTTGACCAGCCGGCCCAGGGGATCGCGCACATAAAAGCGCCGCACGCCCCACGGTTCGTCGGCCGGGCCGTATTCGATGGCGAAGCCGGCGGCCTTCATGCCTTGAAGTGCCGCCTCGACATCGTCGACCTCGATCGACAGGTCCGGCACCGGCATGCCGGAGCCGCCTTGCGCCATGAAGGAGACCTGCACCTGCATCTGTTCCTCGGAGCCGTAAGTGGCGATCCAGCCCTGGTCCATCAGCACGTCGAGGCCAAGCACATCATGGTAGAAGCGCTTCGCCGCCGCCGCATCCTGCGTCTCGATATTGGCCACGATGCGCCGGACCTTCATGGTCTCAGCGCCCCGGAGCCGAGCGTCGCAGCGCCGTGACTTCGATCTCGATCTTCATTTCCGGCTTGTTGAGCTGGCACACGATCATCGTCGCCGCCGGCCTGATGTTGCCGAATGTCTCGCCCAGGATCGGGAAGACCACGTCCACAAAGGCCTGGTCGGTGATGTAGTAATGCGCCCGCACCACGTCTGATATCTCGAAGCCGCCGTCGGCCAGCGCCTTGCCGATCGTCGCCAGGCAGTTGCGCGTCTGCGCCTCGACCGTCTCCGGCATCGTCATCGACGCATAGTCATAGCCGGTGGTCCCGGACACGAAGCACCAGTCGCCCTGCACCACCGCGCGCGAATAGCCGGCGGTCTTCTCGAAGGGCGAACCGGTGGAGATCAGTTTGCGCATTGGGGGCCTCCTTGGATTGTGGCCTGCATCTAGCAGGCGGCTCGGCGCGGGTCGTGGGCCAAGCAGGGCCGACCATTGTCACGATGCGGTGAAGCGCTGCCTCCCTCCCATCGTAATCCTATGGCGAAGCAAGGAGCGGAGCGACGCAGCGCAGACCCCTGGATGACGAAAGCGCTGCGCAGACGTAGCCGCCCTAATTCGCCGACGACAGTGCCTTATCCAGCGCTTCTTTCACGTCGGCCGGCCATGTCGCCACCGCCGGCCAGGCGTTCGGCTGGCCATTGTCGCCGCGGCGGGCGAAGTAGAGCTTGTGCTTGGCCGGATCGACCGCCATGAAGCCGTCATTGCCGCCGCAATCATGCGGCACGCAGCCACTGGCATAGAAGGCGCCCGACGCGGTCTTTTCCGTGCCGCCGCCGACCAGCAGGCTGGTCGCCATGTCGGGCATGTCCTTGCCGAGCAGCTTTTCGGCTTCCTTGTAGACCGCCTCATTGTGGAAGGCGTCGATGATGTTGTCGTATGTCGACGGGTCGATGTCTTTCCAGTCGGTCCCGGGTTCCGGCATGTAGGTCAAATTGCCGGAGGTGGTCAGTCCCGATGTCGGCGACCACTGCAGGGCCGGCTTCTGATCGCCCGGCAGCAGATAGGGCACGAAATAGATGGCGCTGTCGGAGATCGCCGCCGGCGGCGCGCCGCATTCGTCCTGCTCGACCGTCGTGGTCTTGATCTCGCCGTCCTTCGGCTTCCAGACGATCACCTTGGCCGGGCCGCATTGATTGCCGCCGTCGCCGACATCGACCAGCGCCACGTTGACGTCGCCGATCTTCACGATCCTGTCGAAGAAGACATCGTAGTTGCTGGCCAGCTGCTTGCCGTCATAGGCGAGCACCTTCTCGCCGTCCTGCTCGGGCTGCGTGATGGTCAGCTGGCCGCCCTCGAACGGTATCGGCGCCTGCTTGTCGTCGTCGGCGGGCGCCGCGTCGCTGGTGCTCGACGATCCCTGGTCGGTCGCCGGCTGGTCGGCCGGCTTCTGGGCTGCAGTTGGCGTCTGTGTCTGCGCAAAGGCGCTCGCGCTGGGCATCAGCAACAAGGCCAAGCCGCAAACGCCGGCAAGAAGCGAACGTGCCATGACTGTCCCTCCCTTCAGTCGCCACCAAACCCGGCCTGAACCCGGCCGGGCCTATCGTCGGACGGTACCGCTCAGGCCCAGGGACGCTGTTCGGCGTTCTTCTTCTCGAACGAGGCGATGGCGCCGGCCTTCTCCATGGTCAGGCCGATATCGTCGAGCCCGTTGAGCATGCAGTGCCGCTTGAAGTCGTCGAGGTCGAACTTGACGACGCCGCCATCCGGGCCGCGGATTTCCTTGGCTTCGAGGTCGATCGACAAAGTGGCGTTGGAGCCGCGCGAGGCGTCGTCCATCAGCTTTTCGAGATCCTCGGGGCTGACGGTGATCGGCAGCACGCCGTTCTTGAAGCAGTTGTTGTAGAAGATGTCGGCGAAAGAGGTCGAGATGACGCAGCGTATGCCGAAGTCGAGCAGCGCCCAGGGCGCGTGCTCGCGGCTCGAGCCGCAGCCGAAATTGTCGCCGGCGACCAGGATCTGCGCCTTGCGGTAGGCCGGCTTGTTGAGCACGAAATCCGGATTTTCCGAACCGTCGTCATTGTAGCGCATCTCGGCGAACAGGCCGGTGCCGAGGCCGGTGCGCTTGATCGTCTTGAGATAATCCTTCGGGATGATCATGTCGGTGTCGACATTGACGATCGGCATCGGAGCGGCGACGCCGGTGAGCTTGGTGAATTTTTCCATGGCTTTTGCCCGTGTTTTCGTTGCGGGGGATTTGCTGACGCCCCGTTTACACAAAGCCGAGGGCAAATAAAAGGCAACTGTTCGTGCCCGCTGGCACAAGGGCCGTACCACAAAACGACTTCGAATTCGCGAAGCGATGGTGCAGTCTGGCGGCCATGGCTGAAAACCCCCATGTCCTCTACGCAAGCGAGCCTGCGCTCGGCATCGCCGAATTCCGTCGCGTGCTGGTTGAGTCCGGCCTCGGCGAGACACGGCCCGTCGATGATCCCGCCCGGCTGCGGGCCATGCTGTCCGGCGCCAATCTGGTGCTGACCGCGCGCCTCGACATCGAAGGCAAGCCGCTGATCGGCGTGGCCCGTGCAGTCACCGACTTCTCCTGGGTCTGTTACATTTCGGAGCTCGCCGTCTCCCGATCGGCGCAGGGGCTCGGCATCGGCAAGGGCCTGATGGACGAGGCGCGGCGGCAGCTCGGGCCGTCGGTCGCCATCAGCCTGATTTCCATGCCCGATGCGGTCGGCTTTTACGAACGCATCGGCATGAAACGCATGGCCGACGCCTTCTGGTTCTCCCGCAAGGGCTGACTTTTTCTCCCGTGGCCGCGCCCAACCGCCGACGGCGCACGATCTTGCCGCTTGACATGCAACCAAATGGTTGCATATTAAAGCCATGAGCATGGATGCAGTCTTTCGCGCCTTGGCCGACCCGACACGCCGGCAATTGCTGGACAACCTCCATGCCCGGAACGGGCAGACGCTGAACGCGCTGTGCGCGGAGATGGACATGACACGCCAGGCGGTGACCAAGCATTTGGCGATCCTGGAGGAGGCCAACCTCGTCACCACGCTGCGCAAGGGACGCGAGAAGCAGCACTACCTCAACCCGGTTCCGATCAACGAGATCGCCGAGCGCTGGATCGGCAAGTTCGAACGCCATCGGCTGGATGCATTGAGTGATCTGAAGAAACGCCTCGAAAGGGAAGACTGATGAGCAACAGCTTCGTTTACGTGACCTACATCCGCACCACGCCCGAAAAACTCTGGGAGGCGCTCACCGACCCGCAGTTCAACCGGCAGTTCTTCCTCTGCTCCTATCAGGAAAGCGAGTGGAAGGTCGGCTCCAGCTGGAAACTGATCTTCCCCGACGGCCGCGTCGCCGATTCGGGCGAGATCCTCGAGATCGACCCGCCGCGACGCCTGGTCATCAAATGGCGCAATGAATGGCTGCCGGAGGTCAAGGAAGACGGCTACACGCGCTGCACCTTCGCCATGGAACAGGACGGCGAACTGATGAAGCTTGCCGTCACCCACGAGGCCGACGGCCCGCACCGGCTGATCCCGAATGTCTCCAAGGGCTGGCCGCTGGTGCTGGCCAGTCTCAAGAGCCTGCTCGAGACCGGCAAGGGTTTCGAGCGCCCGCCGTCGAAAGGATGAAAGGCTCGTTTCGCTACCGAAACAAAACGAATGCGGAGGCACCGATGATGCACATCCTCGGGATACAGAGCATGACCAATGGCGAGACGATCATGGCGTCGGCCGAGATCGAAGCGCCCGCGGAACGCATTTTTCGCGCGCTGGTCACGAGCGAGATAGAGCAATGGTGGGGGACCGCCGACACCTACCGAATGGCCGACTGGTCGGCCGACCTTCGCGTCGGCGGCCGCTGGACTGTCGTCGTCCGCACGGCCGACGGCAGGGAGCTGCCGGCGGGCGGCGAGTTCCTCGAGATCGAAGCGCCACGCCGGATCGTGCAGACACGGGCCTATGCCTGGGACCATCCGACGCTTGGCCGGCGGCAAACCACGGTCGCGTGGCTGCTTGAGCCGACCGCCAAGGGCACGCGCCTCACCGTCTGCCATGGCGGTTTTGCCGGGCGCAGCGATGCGGCGGCCGAGCATGCCGAGGGCTGGGGCCGGGTGCTGGCCTGGCTGCAGGCTTATGTCGAGGCCGGGAGACTGGCGGCGGCTTAGGCGCCTCTTCCTTCTCCCCTTGTGGGAGAAGGTGTCGCCGAAGGCGACGGATGAGGGGTGCTCCAGGGAACGCCAACGCCTCACTCCGCTGGAACACCCCTCATCCGTCTCGGCGCTGGCGCGCCGATCCACCTTCTCCCACAAGGGGAGAAGGGAGAACCGGCCGCTTCTCAAATCACGTTCAATTCCCGGAACGCCCGTCCCTGGGCCACCCGCTCATAGCCGAACGCCGAGCAGTCGATCGTCCGGTACCCGCCATGCACGATCAACTCGGCCAGCGCCTTGCCGACCGCCGGCGCCTGCTGCAGGCCGTGGCCGGAAAAGCCGTTGGCGAAGAGGAAATTGCCGACCTCTGGATGCGGCCCGATCACCGCGTTCTGGTCGAGCGTGTTGTAGTCATAGTGCCCGGCCCAGGCTCGGGTCGCCTTGATTGCCTCGAAGGCGGGAATGCGGGTCGCCAGCACCGGCCAGATCACCTCCTCGAACAGCGGCCAGTCGACCTCGAAATCGGCGGGGTCGGCCGGGCCATCGCCCTCTTCCGGCTCGGCGCCGCCGGTGAGGTAGACCGAGCCTTCCGGCCGCACATAGATGCCGGAGGGATCGACCAGCAGCGGCATGTCGGCATATTTCTCGCGCGCTTCGAACACGAAGACGTTGCGCTTGCGCGGCTCGACCGGCAGCGCCAGCCCGGCAAGAGCCGCGACCTTGCCGGCATTCGGCCCGGCGGCGTTGACGACGATGCCGGCCTCCAAGGTCTGGCCATTGTCGAGCGAGACGCCGGTGACGCGGTTGCCGTTGCGCACGACAGCCGTGACCGAGGCCGTGATGAAGTCGATCTTCTTGTCGCGCAGCGCCTTGCGGAACAGCGTCAGCATCGCATGCGCGTCGAACCAGCCTTCGCCGGTCCGGCCATAGGCGCCGGCGGAAATACCCTCGGCCGACAGCCAGGCAAAGCGCCGCGTCAGCTGCTCGGCGTCCTCGAGCACGATGTCGGCGCCTTCGGCGACCTGCGCATCGTGGTTTGCCTTGAGCACCGGCAGGCCGTTCTCGCCAGCCAGGATGAGATAGCCGCCCTCGCGGAAACCGATATCGGCATCGGTGCCGAACGTCTCCTTCAGCCGCCGGAACAGTTTTAGCGTGAACTGCGACAGGCGGATGTTTTCGGGAATCGAGAATTGCTGGCGGATCGAGGCCATGGACAGCGTCGTCGCCGCGTGGGCGAATTGCGGATCGCGCTCGATGAGCGCGATGGAGCCGGAAAACCCTTCCTCGCGCAGATAATAGGCGACCGATGAGCCTACGATGGCTCCGCCGATGATGACGATGTCGTAGCGCACTGCTTTTTCTCCGAATCCGGCCGCCGGCAATCCTCACGCCACCGGCAGTGTGATCTCGAAGCGCGTGCCGCGCTCGCTGTCAACCAGTCGGATCATGCCATCATGCGCTTTCAGGAGGGCCAGCACGATGCCGAGGCCCATGCCGGTGCCGCCAGTGGAGCGCCGCGTGGTGAAGAACGGCTCGAAGATGCGCGCCCGGTTGCTCGGCGAAATGCCGGCGCCGTCATCGCCGACCAGAACTGTCGCCTTGCCGCCGGCGCTTGTCGCGGTGATCGAAACCAGCGTCGCGCCATGCCTGGCGGAATTGTCGATGAGATTGGCAAGCACGATTGCCGCGTTCTCGGCCGAGATGCGCAAGGCGAGATCGCCGCCCGCCTCGACGCGGACCATCAGCCTGGTGTCGGCGGGCAGCAGCGCCAGCGCGGCACCGATCGAGGTGCTTTCGCCGCTCGGTGCAAGATTTTCGGCCTTGGCCAGATCGAGCAGCCGCCGCACCAGCAGATTGAGCCGTCCGGCATCGGTGACGATGTTGTTGGAGAAGCGCCGTCGCTCCTCATCATCCATGGCGCTGCCGGAATCGCGCAGCAATTCGGCCGCGCCCTGGATCGCCGTCAGCGGCGATTTGAGCTCGTGCGAGACATGGGTGGCGAACGTCTGGATCGAGTCCGATCGCGCCTGCAGTCTTTCGGCCATGTCGAGGAAAGCGGCGGACAGCTCGGCCATTTCGTAGGTGCCATGATGGTCGAGCGGCCGGATCGCGTCGCGCTCGCCGGCGGCGATGCGCTGGGTGCGGTCGATCAGCGCATAGATCGGCCGGCTGACCGTGCGCAGGAACACCAGGCCGATGAGCAGCGTGCCGCCGAGGATGGCGATCGCCGCCAGGGTCACCTTGCCGCGTTCGCCATAGAGATGCTTGATGATGTTGTTGGGTGTCCGCGAGACATAGACCACGCCGGCGACTTGGCCGTCGACGGCCACCGGCAGGGCGACGAAGACCCGTACCTTGGTGCCGCGGCTGACCGAATAGAGCGGTGGCGCCGGCTGGTCGGGAATGCGCAGCCTGAGCGCGCTGGCATAGTGGCCACCAAGGGCGGTCCGCACTTCATCGACCTCGCCAAGCGACTGCCCGACCTCGCCGCGCCCGGCAATGACGACGCCCCGGGGATCGAGCAGCCGGAAGCCGGCCAGCGTGGTTTTCTGCGTGGCGTCGAGAATGCCGGACAGGCGCGCGCCGATCGCGGCGAAGGCCGGATCGGCGGTGACGGACATGGCGGCCGGCCGGGTCGGAAGCACGGCGTCGGAGGCGAGATCGAGACGCGGCTCGATCGGCCGGTACGGTCCGTCGGGATTGGCGGCTCGGCTGGCGCTGCCATTGGCCTGCGGCATCGGCGCGCCGAGTTTGTCCGGGGGAATGCCGGCGTCGCGCACCTCCTGCGCATAGATGGCGGCAATGGCCGCCCCTTGCGCGATCAGCTCCGCCTCGGTCTGGCGGATCAGCTGGTTCTCGTAGAGGCGGAAGAAGAACAGGCCGACCAGCGGCAAGGCCATTACCATGATCAGGATGGCGACGACGACCGTGGCAAGCCTTGGCCGCCATTTGCGGCCGATCCATTTGCTGGACGTCGTCAGCCGCATCGGCCGAGCCGGAAGCCGACGCCATGCACGGTCTCGATGGCGTCCAGGCAGCCCACCGCCGCCAGCTTGGCGCGGATGTTGCGGATATGGCTGTCGACGGTGCGGTCGGCGACATGGATCTTGCCGGCATAGGCGTTTGCCATCACCGCGTCACGGTCGAGCACATGCGCCGGCCGCGCCAAAAACCCTTTCAGGATCGAGAACTCTATCCCCGTCAGGGCAAGCGGCTTGCCGTCGAAGGCGGCAGCGTGGCTGGCCGGCGCCAGAGTGAGCTTGCCATGCGAAAACTGCCGGTCGTCGGCCGCTGCGGCCGGCGCCGGGCGGGCGCGGCGCAGGATGACGTTGACGCGGGCGACCAGCTCGCGCGGGCTGAACGGCTTCGTCACATAGTCGTCACCGCCCATTTCGAGCCCGAGGATGCGGTCGATCTCCTCGTCGCGCGCGGACAGGAACAGCACCGGCACATCCGATGTGTGGCGCAGCCGCCGGCAGACCTCCAGCCCGTCCATCTCCGGCATGCCGATGTCGAGCACGACGAGGTCGGGCGCCCGGCGTCCGATTTCCTGCAAGGCGGCGGCGCCGTCGGCCACCCCAAGCGTCTTCATGCCGGCCTTTTCCAGCGCGAAGCAGATCACTTCGCGGATATGCGGGTCATCGTCGGCGACGAGGATGTGATGCGGCATCGGTCAGCGGCCCGGCAAGGAAGGTTGCGAAGGCTGAGGAAGCACGAGCGACCCCTTGCTGTCGAGATAGGCAAGCAGGCGCCAGTCGCGAAAGCTCCAGGCCCGCCAGTTTGCCTGGACGGTTCGGTACCAACCCTCGTCGATGCCACGCAGTCTCACAAGTTCGCGTGCGGCGCCGGCCTCGGCGGTCTTTCCCTGATGATCGAAGAAACGGTCGAGTGCTGGAAACGCGCCCGGGCCGAGCGAGCGCAGATACCAGGCGTCGAGGGGGATGCCCTGGCCGGTCATTTCGAAGGAATGGTCGACATTGTAATTGGCGATCGTCGCGGCGAAATTGATGAAACAGCAGGCATAAAGCGTCAGGGATAACGTCAGAAGATTGGCGGAGGAGAGCCATTCATTGGATTTTCCGAGCGCGATGCGGGCGATGATCAGCGCAAGGCCTGCCGCCACCAGCCCCATCCAGACAAAGGCGGCGATGCGCCAGTAGGTCAGCGCATAGATGCCGACATAGAGGTCGAGCCGCAGGATCGACGAGATGACCAGCATGATGTTCTGCGCCACCCAGGCATAGACCAGCCGGCGGATGACGGGATCCCCCGATGTTTCGCTGCCCGGCCTGAGCGCCGCCAGCACGAACCCGGCGGCGAGCAGTGCGGTGACAACAAGGGGATAGGCGCCACGATGCGCGTAGGCCGCGTAGCTCAGACCGTCGGGAAGGGCTGCCCCGCCCCACAGATAGGTGGCATCGAGCCCGGTCTGCAGCGCAAACAGCACGTTGAAGACGATCAGCGCGCGCAGGATGGCGGCCTTGCCGAACACGATGTCCTCGATGACGTGGCTTTGCGGATTGATCGCCGCCGCGGCAAGGGCATGGTTCGGCCGGGGGCTGCGCCGCGAAAAGCGCGGCAGGCGTGGCCGCAGAAAGGCCCAGACGCCGGCGAGCGCGAACAGCCAGAAGGCGACGCGCGCCAGCTGGATGAGGTCGAGCAGCTTCATCAGGTCGATCAGCGACAGCCAGTAGTCGATGACCGGATTGGCGGCGCCGAACAGTGCCAGGAACACGGCGCCCAGTGTCAGCGGCATCACCCAGACGGCGATCGCCGCCAGCCGCACACGTCGCCCGCCAAGCCGGCGCACCGTCTTGCGCCAGCGGATGAAATCGCGGACGAAGCGGAACGGCGCCGCAAGCCCGAACAACGCGATCTGGCCGGCAATGCGCGCCATGCCGTGCCGCAAGCGACCGCTCAACGAAAGCGCGAACACGACCAGCGCCGCGAGCGCGATCGAGACGGACAGGAGGCTGACATTTTCGGCGAGCGGCAGCAGTGCGACAAGCAAGGCGGCGGGCTTGAGCCAGACCCTGATGTCGCTGAAGGCCGTGGGATGCACGGCCACGACCGCGGCGGCGATCAGGATGGCGAACAGGAAGGCGGTGATGCCGGCGGGCTGACCGTAGAACAGGAAATCCGCCAGCACGACCAGCAGCACGGCAACACCGAAGCGACCGCAATAACTTGGCGCGGCAGAGAAGAACGCTGTCACGACCTGATCCTCCCGATGGTGTCCAGCCGGAAGGTCGGCGGACACTTGCGGGCGAAAGGGATGAGAATCGCCATGGGATTCGCGCATGGCGGATCGACCAGCCACCAGCCTTCGCTGCGCAGGCGCTGTGGCACGGACCAACGGGGTTTTGCTCGCTTGTGCATGCCGGCTGTTTCGCAGGCCGGCAGGGAGATGGCAGGGCGGATCCGAGGAGCTTTTCCGCAGGCCTGTGCAGTTTTCGTGCAGGGTCGCGCGCCAGGGCTGGTGTGTCGCCCCAGCCAGGCTCCTTCCTCTCCCTCCGGAGGGGGGAGAGGTGGCTCGGCGAAGCCGAGAAGGAGTGGGGGAACCACCTGGCAACCGCCGCGAACGGGCACGGGAAGGGCACTAGGCGCAAATGTCGCCTTGCCTTGCGCCCAAGGGTCGACCCCCACTCCGTCGAGCTTCGCT
>NZ_VFTA01000068.1:0-13619 GCF_007003935.1 Mesorhizobium sp. WSM4310 | reverse complement strand
GGCGAGCACCACGCCGCCTCCTATGAAGCGCGCGCCTTCGGCGTGCGCGGCGGCATGCCGGGGCGCAAGGCGCGCGAGCTTTGCCCGCAACTGATCTTCGTCGGCGGCAATTTCAGCCACTACCAGCGGCTGGGGGATGCGGCGATCAAGGTGCTCGACGATTTCACGCCGGTGGTCGAGCGCATCTCCATCGACGAGGCCTTCGCCGATGTCGCCGGCTGCACGCATCTGTTCGGGCAACCGCGGGAGATCGCCACGGCGATCCGCCGCCGCGTGCGGGCGGAACTCGGCCTGCCGATTTCGATCGGCGTCGCCCGCACCAAGCATCTGGCCAAGATCGCCTCGCAGGTCGCCAAGCCCGACGGGCTGGTGGTCGTCGATCCCGGCACCGAACTGGCCTTCCTGCACGACCTGCCGGTCTCGCTGATGTGGGGCGTCGGTCCGGCGACCAAGGCAAGGCTGGCGGAAATCGGCGTCGAGACCATCGGCGAGCTGGCCAGAACGCATAGCGGCGCGCTGACGCGGCTGCTTGGTCCCGCCGCCGGCGAAAAGCTCGCCGCTCTGTCATGGAACCGCGACCCAAGGAAAATGGAGACCAGGCG
Source organism: Mesorhizobium sp. WSM4310 (assembly GCF_007003935.1). NCBI lineage: Bacteria > Pseudomonadati > Pseudomonadota > Alphaproteobacteria > Hyphomicrobiales > Phyllobacteriaceae > Mesorhizobium > Mesorhizobium sp. WSM4310. Next base: position 13,017 of record NZ_VFTA01000068.1, on the reverse strand, counting down.
CCGGGCGCATTCGGCCGGCGCGCAATCGGCCCTTGGCCAGAAACCCGCCGTGGCGCGGGTGATCGTCCCCACCTTGCTGCATCTGGCCGACCGCGTCGCCAGCCGGCTGCGCGCCAAGGCGCGGCCGGGCCGCACGGTGACGGTGCGCGTGCGCTTTGCCGATCTCAGCGCCGTCACGCGCTCGATCACGCTCGACCAGCCGATCTCGGCGACCACCATGCTGGCCGAGATCGCCGGCGACCTGGTGCGCGGCGTGCTCGGCGACCATCCACGCGAAAAGACCATCTCGCTGCTGGCGATCTCGGTCTCGCACCTGGAGGAGAGCGCGGAGCTGCAGCTCGACCTGCCGCTCGGCCTCGCCGACGAGAAGCGCCGCCCCGGTAGCAAAAAAGGCCTCGCCCGCTTCGGCGCCGACCGCGCCATCGACAAGATCCGCGAACGCTTCGGCAAGCAGGCTGTCGGCTACGGCACGGTGGTGCTGGAAGCGGCACGCTCCGTGCCCGACGAGTTCAGGGAACTGGCGGAAAAGGAATTGTGAGCTATCTGCCTGTCCGCGAATAGCGATGCACCCTGACGCCGCTACCGCTTCCCCCATGCCAAGGTTCACAGGCGATACCGTCCCTGTCGGCATCATGCGTCGGCCAATAGCCCGGCTGTCCCTTGCGCGCGGGGGCAAGCCCGACGGCGCGGGCGGCAGCACAGTTGGGGAACGCGGCAAAGTGCCTTAAGGCGGCGAGCGGCGAGTCAATCTGGATGCCGACAAAGCCGTAGGCGATGTAGCCGGACAAGAGGATGAACGGCGCGAAAAGAGCCAGGTATTTCAGCCTGCCGTGGCGAAGAGTTGCAGGCCAATGCAAGAATGGCAGAAGCATTCCCGGCGCACCCCTAGCTTCAGGCCCGACACAAATCTATCTTCACCGGGCTGCCGCGACAACCGGCAACGCTTGCCAAACCTCGCCGTGCCGCCCATACAGCGGCGTGGGCGGATCGCCCGTTCCGAGGGGTCGGCGCCTCTCCTATCTTTCCCGAGGATACTGTCCGATGTCAGCGACGCCATGCCCTCGGTCGAAGCCGTGACGGCCTCCTCTTCCGCCCCATCCCTATCGCTTGCCGGCCTTGGATGGTCGGAGTTCTTCGGCGACCAGCTCGAGCCAGGCGATGCAGACCTCATCCCGACCCGCATTGCCATGGTGCATCGAGACCGGCTGAGCGGCCTGTCCCAGACGGGACATACCGATCTGTCCCTGGCGCCGCAGGCCACCACCGGCGACTACGCCGTCGGCGACTGGGTGCTGGTCGAGCCGCATAGCCACCTCGTGCGGCGTCGCCTGACCCGCAAGACGGTTCTGGAGCGCCGCGTCCAGGGCGGCAGGGGGCCACAGCTGGCCGCCGCCAATGTCGACACGCTGTTCATCGTCACGTCCTGCAATGCCGATTTCAACATCGCCCGGCTCGAACGCTATCTGGCGCTGGCCAACGAGGCCGGAACGACCCCCGTGATCCTGCTGACCAAGGCCGATACGGCCGAGGACGCCGAGGCGTACCAAAGCCAGGCCGCCGCGCTGCAGCGCGGATTGGCCGTCGTGACGCTGAACCCGCGCATATCTGGCGCCGCGAGCGCACTCGCTGCCTGGTGCGGCGCGGGGCAGACGGTGGCGCTGATCGGTTCCTCCGGCGTTGGCAAATCGACACTGGTCAATAGTTTGGCCGGATCGGCGCAGCAGACCGGAGCCATTCGCGAACACGATGCCAAGGGACGCCACACCACCACGGCGCGGTCGCTGCACGCCATTGCCGGTGGCGGCTGGGTGATCGACACGCCGGGCATGCGCACGCTGCAAGTCAGCGACGTCGCCTACGGCATCGACATGCTGTTTGCCGAAATCACCGAGTTGGCTCCGCTCTGCAAATTCCGCGACTGCACGCATGTGCATGAACCGGGCTGCGCGGTGCAGGCAGCGTTAAAGGCCGGCACGCTCGATCCGGACCGCTTGGCCCGCTGGCGCAAACTGTCCGACGAAAACCAGCACAACACGCCGGTGCTGACAGGACCTCGCGGCGCCAAGTCTCCCGCCGGCCGCGGCAAGCGGCGCTGAACGACTGCCCTACTGCCCTACTGCCCTACTGCCCTACTGCCCTACTGCCCTACTGCCCTACCGCCCTCAAAGCCGCGCCGTGCCGAAAATCCGGTCCCAGAACAGCGACGTCACGCCGAAATTGGCGTTGTCGTCGATATGGTGGTGCACCGCGTGGCGGCGCTTGAGCGTGTAGAGATAGCTGGGATGGGCGGGGTGCCAATGATGGATCATGTGGTGGACGCTGATGTACCAGAGATAGCCCAGCATCAGCCCGCAGCCGACCGCGCTGGCGGTCGCGAAATCCGAGAGCAGCCAGATGGGCAGCGCGATCAGCGCATGCACGCCCAGGCTGAGCCAGGTCGGCGTGCCCACCGGACTGCGCTCCTCGATATGATGACGGTCGTGCAGATCCCTGATGTAGGGGACGTGATGCAGGACGAAGCGGTGCAGGACGTATTCGATCAACGTCCACAGGCCGAGACAGATCAGCACCGTGCCGATCCAGTCCGGCGCGCTCTCTTCCCCGGCCTCGATCAGCCCGGCCACTCCCAACAGGGCGATCGCCAGCGGATAGACCACGAAATCGCTGTAGTAACCGATCAGACCGAGTTGCATACCGGACGCCCCATCTGATTTCGACGCCGCCCCAGAATCGATGCTATCAGATTGCCGAACTCGCGGACGAGGTGCAATGCAGATGCATCTGACATAGCGTCGCAATTTTCCGGTGCAAGTTCAGCACGCATGATCGACTCAAGAATCGGCAAACCTCGCACCGGCGCTGCAAACGGACATGCAAAAATGGCAAAACGCAGTGCGGGCCTGCTGATTTATCGTCGAATAGACGGGGATATCCAGGTGCTTCTGGTTCATCCCGGCGGCCCGTTCTGGGCAAGGAAGGATGAAGGCGCCTGGTCGATCCCGAAAGGCCTCATCGACGAGGACGAGGACGAACTGAAGGCGGCGCAACGCGAGGCCGGGGAAGAGCTCGGCATCACGGTCGACGGCTCCTTCGCGCGCCTCGGCGACTACAAGCAACCAGGCGGCAAGATCGTCATCGCCTGGTCGGTCGAGGCCAGCACCGAGATCGATGTGGCCGCCATTAAGAGCAACAGCTTCACCATGGAATGGCCGCCAAGGTCCGGGTCGATGAAAGAATTTCCTGAGGTCGACAGGGCCGGCTGGTTCAGCCTGCCCGAGGCGGCGCCAAAAATTCTGCAGGGCCAGCGCCCGATGCTGTCGGATCTGGCGAAGCGGCTGGGGACCGGGTGATTGCCGGTGGCAAAACTGGCGATCTCCTCGTGTGGAGATCGGCTGTCACCCCGCAAACCGTGCCGCCGTCCACGCACCGCCCGCCGCGTTCGACGCCACCGCCGCGGCGACGAATTTCACGCCGCGCGCACCGTCGACCACATCCGGCACCCGCGCCGCGCGCGCGGCATCGACCACGCCACCGGAGCGATGCGCGCGGATGATGTCGGCGGCGTCGCGGTAGAAATTGGCGAAGGCCTCGATATAGCCTTCCGGGTGCGCGGCCGGCATGCGCGACACGCGCCGGCTTTCTTCGGTCGAACCATAGCCGCCGCGCACCAGCGTGCGGGTTTCCTCGCCATAGACGGAAAAACGCAGTTCCTCCGGCCGGCCGCCCGACCATTCGAGTCCGGCTTTGTCGCCATAGATGCGCACGGACAGATCATTGTAGTGGCCGGGCGAGGTCTGGCTGGCCAGGATCGTGCCGCGCGCTCCATCGGTCCAGCGCACCATGACATGCGCATTGTCGTCGAGCCGGCGTCCCGGCACGGCGGTGAACAGGTCCGCCGACACCGCCTCGGCCTCGCAGCCTGAGACATAGCTCGCTAGGTTGAAGGCATGCACGCCGATATCGGCCAGCACCGCCGATTGCCCCGCCCGCGCCGGATCAGTGCGCCACTCCGCCTGCTTCTGCCCTTCGGCGTCGATCGGCCTGGTCAGCCAGTCCTGGACGTAGGCGCCATGCACCGAGACGATGCGGCCGAGTTCGCCCGCCGCCACCATTTCGCGCGCCTGGCGGACCATGGCGTAGCCGGTGTTGTTCAGCGTGACGACGAAGCGGCGTTTTTTGGCGCGCGCCAGCGTCACCAGCGCTTCGGCGTCGCCGAGCGTGGTCGACAGCGGCTTGTCGCAGATGACGTCGATGCCGGCCTCGAGGAAGGCGGTGGCGATCGGCGCGTGCAGATGGTTGGGCGTGACAATGACGACCGCCTCGATGCCGTCAGGCCGGGCGGCTTCCGCCAGCGCCATGGCGTGAAAATCGGCATAGCTGCGCTCCGGCGCGATGCCGATCTCGGCGGCCGAGGCGGCGGCATTTTCAGGGTCCGACGACAGCGCGCCGGCCACCAGCACGATCTGGTCGTCGAGGCGCATGGCCAGTCGATGCACGGCGCCGATGAAGGCATTGCGGCCGCCGCCGACCATACCGACCCTCAGCCGCTTGCCCGCCGACCCATCCGATGTTGCGTAGACCATGTTTTCTCCTCCGAGCAGATCCTTGGCGACGCGCCAAGCCTCAAGCCCGGCTACCACTTTCGAACATAATTTCCAATTTCCGTATTGTAATACGATTGTGCCACGTTAGCCTGAGATCATGAGTGGGGCGGGCAAATCTTCGGGACGATCTCTTGCCGACGAGGCGGCGACGCGCAAGCGCGGGCGCTCGCTGGCGGCGTTGGGCTATACCCAGCCGCAGACCTACGAGGAACTGCGCGCGGTGCTTTCCTCCGGCACAGTGCATTTTCCCAAGCGGCTGCGCCAGGTAGCGATCTTCATGTGGCAGCATCCGAGCGATGTCGCGCTCGGCACCATCGCGCAGGTGGCCGCGCAGGCCGGCGTACAGCCCTCGACGCTGGTGCGCTTTGCCCAGATCTTCGGCTATTCCGGCTTTTCCGATTTCCAGGGCCTGTTCAAGGAGCACGTCAAGGGTTCGTGGCCGGAAGCGCGCGGCGAGCCGCGCACCGAGGCGGAGCCGAATGCCGCCATGCATTTCCTGCACGGCATGGTCGGCGCCTCGCAGGCCTCGCTCGGACGCATCGAGGCGGGCTTCGACGTCGAGAGATTCGAAAAGATGGTGGCCCTGCTCGCGGCCGCCGAGCTGATCTATGTCATCGGCTCCAAGCGCGCCTTCCCGGTCACCGCCTATCTGTCGCTGACCTTGTCGCAGCAAGGCGTGCGCAACGTGCTGGTCGACAATGTCGGCTCCTCGGCACTCGACCAGGTCGGCTGCATCGGCAGGCAGGATGCGGTGCTGGCCGTTTCCTTCAGCCCCTACAATTCGATCACGCCCGACCTGGTCGCGGTGGCGCATGAACGAGAGGCCCGCATCGTCACCATCACGGACAGCACCTTCAGCCCACTGATCGCTTTGTCGGACAGCTGGCTGGAAGTGGTGGAATCCGACTTCGCCGGCTTCCGCTCGCTGGCGGCATCGCTGGCGGTCGGCATGGCGCTGGTCCAAGGCGTGGCGGCAAAACGCGGCGCATGAGGCGCTGCTGGCACAATTGACTATCGGGAATTGCCGTTCCATATTTTAAAAAATAGAAACTTTGTTCCGGGAGGAGGAATGGAGCTTCATCTCCAAGGCAAGGTCGTGCTGGTCACCGGCGCGACGCAAGGCATCGGCCGCGCCATCGCCGAGACGCTGGCGCGGGCCGGCGCCGGCGGGCTGCTGATCACCGGACGCGACGGCACACGCGGCGGAGCCGTGGCGGCGGAACTGTCGGCCATCGGCACGGCGACCATCTTCGTCGCCGCCGACCTTGGAGACGCGCAGACCCCTGCCTTGCTGGCGCAGGCCTGCATTGACCGCTTCGGCCGCATCGATGGCCTCGTCAACGCGGCCGGGCTGACCGACCGCGCTTCCTTCCTCGATGCCAGCCTCGATGACTGGGCCTCGCTGTTCGCCGTCAATGCGCGGGCGCCGTTCTTCCTGATGCAGGCTGCCATCGCCGACATGAGGAAGCGCCGGGAGCCCGGCGCCATCGTAAACATCCTGTCGATCAACGCCCATTGCGGCTCCCCCGAACTCGCCGTCTATTCAGCGACCAAGGGTGCGCTGGCGACGCTGACCAAGAACGCCGCCAACGCCCACCGTTTCGACCGCATCCGCGTCAACGGCATCAATGTCGGCTGGACCAACACGCCGGCCGAACGCGTCATGCAGGCCGAGACGCTGGGCCATGGCCCGGGCTGGCTCGACGCCGCCAATGCCGCGCAGCCTTTCGGCAGGCTGCTCGAGCCGGACGACATCGCCAACCTTGCCGTCTTCCTGCTGTCCGACGCGGCCGGGCCGATGACCGGCGCCGTGATCGACCAGGAGCAGTCGGTGATCGGGGCAAACCGGTGAACGCCGCTTCGACAGCGCCGGAAATGCTGGGGCCGGCCTTGCTGGACCAGCTTCCGGCAGCTGTCCGGACGCCTGGATATGAGCGGACAACCCTTGCCCCCGGCATGGCCCATCTCGGCGTCGGCGCGTTCCACCGCTGCCACCAGGCCGAATACACCGATGACCTGCTGGCACGTCAGTTCGACCGCTGGGGCGTTGTCGGCATCAACATCCGTCCGCCCACCCTTGCCGACACGCTCGGCCGGCAGGGCGGCCTCTATACAAGGCTGATCCGAGAAAACAGCCACATCGAGGCCCGCATCATCGGCAGCATCGTGAAGGTGGTCGACAGCCAGGCAAGCGCCGCACCGGCGCTCACGGTGCTGTCCTCGCGCGATATCGACCTGGTGACGATGACGGTGACGGAGAAAGGCTATTGCCACATCCCGTCGAGCGGCGCGCTCGATCTCGATCATCCCGACATCCTCCATGATCTCGCCAACCCTCATGCGCCGCGCAGCGTGCCCGGCATCCTCGCGCGGGCGCTGGAACTGCGCCGGGCCACGCATGGCCGGCCCCTGACTCTACTCTCCTGCGACAACATTCCGACCAACGGCGTCATCCTGGAAACCGTCGTGCGGCGCTTTGCCGAACGGCGGGGCGATGGCCTTGCCGACTGGATCGCCCTCAACGCCGCCTTCCCCTCGGCCATGGTCGACCGCATCGCGCCGGCGGTGACGCAGGACGATCTCGACAGCGTCGAGCAATGGTTCGGCTACCGCGACGCCGCCGTCGCCGTCGGCGAGCCGTTCCGGCAATGGGTGATCGAGCAGAAATTCGCCGGCCGCGTGCCGCGCTGGGACCTGGTCGGCGCGACCTTCGTCGACGATGTCACGCCGTTCGAGCATCTCAAGATGCGGGTGCTGAACGGCGCCCAGACGACGCTCGCCACACTCGGCGTGCTGGCCGGGCTGGAGCATACATCGGACGCCATCGCCGACCCGCTGCTGTCCACCTTCGTCAGGCGTATGCTGGTCGAGGAAACGCTGCCGACGCTGATGCCGGTGCCCGGCATGGATCCATCGGCCTATGTCGAGCAGAGCCTCGGCCGGCTGAAGAACACGGCGATCCGCCACCGCAACCACCAGATCGCCACCGACGGATCGCAGAAGATCGTGCAGCGCCTGCTCAACCCGATCCGCGACCGCCTCGCCATGGGCCATACCATCGGCCTGCTGTCGGTGCCGGTCGCCGGCTGGATGGCCTATCTCATCCAGGCCTCGGACCGCTTCGGCAAACGCTGGCCGGTATCGGACCCCTATGCCGGCAAGGTTGCCGGGATCGCCGACGCCACCGGGCGCGATGCGCCGGCTCTGGCCTCGGCCATCCTCGCCATCGACACGATTTTCGACCCCGGCCTTGCCGCGAACGAGACGTTTCGCGCGGCCGTCACTTCGGCGCTGGGCGAGCTGCTTTCGGACGATCCGATGGCGGCTGTCCGGCACAGTCTCGAACAGGATGAGGTCGCAAGGTTGAAACGATCCAAACAATATAGGCATTATGAACATCGGCCGTGAAGACACGGCACAAGCAATTCCAGGAAAAGTGTGAAACGGTTTTGCGTCCGGAATTGCGCGAAAACAAAGGAAGATCTCTTCAGCGTTTCCGCGAAACGATGAAGAGATCAGGGGAGGCATGATGAAACTTGGACTGCTCACCGCACCCTTCGCGGAGACGCCGCTTGCCGATGTCGCCGACTGGGCCAGCTCCGCCGGCTTCGAGGCGCTGGAAATCGCCTGCTGGCCGAAAACCTCCGGGGCGACGCGGCGCTATGCCGGTACCAGCCACATCGACGCCGCCTCGACTTCTCCCGCGCAGGCGAAGGAAATCGCCGCCTCGCTGGCGGAAAGGCACCTGACCATCTCAGGCCTCGGCTACTATCCCAATCCGCTGCATCCCGACGCCGCGCACCGCGAGGCTGTCATTGGCCATCTGAAGAGGGTGATCGTGCTGGCCGCCAATATGGGCGTGCCCGTCGTCAACACTTTCTGCGGCGGCGATGCCGCCAAGACGGTCGACGTCAACTGGCAGGACGCGCTGAAAATCTGGCCCGAAATCGTCGCTTATGCGCGCGGCCATGGCGTCAAGCTCGCCTTCGAGAACTGCCCGATGATCTTCAGCCATGACGAGTGGCCGGGCGGGCACAACATCGCCTATTCGCCACTGGTCTGGCGCCGCATCCTGGAAAGCTGGGGCGGCGATGTCGGCATGAATTTCGACCCTTCGCACCTGGTCTGGCAGATGATCGACCAGGCCCGCTTCATCAGGGAATTCGGCCCCTACATGCTGCATGTCCACGCCAAGGATTTGATGATTGATCATGATGGTTTGTACGAGCGCGGAATCCTCTCGGCCGGGATAGGCTGGCAGGTGCCGCGCATGCCGGGGCTGGGCGATGTCGACTGGAGCGGCTTCTTTTCCGGCCTCTACCGCGTCGGCTATGACGGGTCGGTCATCATCGAACACGAGGACAGGCGGTTTGAAGGCGGTGACGAGCAGGTGAAGCGCGGTTTTCTGCTCGCCCGCGACGTTCTGCGTCCCCTGGTCAAGTGAGGAAGAAGCATGTCGGCAACGACGTGCGGAGGACAATGAGTTGAAGCGGGCCGCCTGAATCTCTTTCCGAGCGACTTGGTTCAACGACTTGGAACTGAAACTGAAAAACAATGTGGAGGAAGACTGAAATGAAGAGAATCCTGACCATGGTCCCGCTGCTGGCGGGCGCTGCCTTGCTGGCCTCCGTCGGCGTCTCGTCGGCCGCCGGCAAATACACGATCGGCATTTCCAACACCGTGCAGGGCAATGGCTGGCGCGAGGAGATGGTGTGCGCCATGAAGGCGCAGGCGCTGGCCTCCGGCGAGGTGGCAAAGCTCAACATCGCCCACCGCAACACCGATGCCGCCGGCCAGTTGGAAGACATCCGCAACCTGATCAGCGCCAAGGTCGACGCCATCGTCGTCAACCCGGCCGATCCGGCCGGCATCAAGGCGGGTCTGGAAGAAGCCACCAAGGCTGGCATCGTCGTCGTCGCCGTCGACCAGGCGGTCACCGAGCCGTCGGCCTACATCATCTCCAACAACCAGGAAGAATACGCCTATCTCGGCGCCAAATGGCTGTTCCAGCAGATGGGCGGCAAGGGCGAAGTGTTTTACATGCGCGGCGCCGCCGGCGCTTCGGCCGATAGCGATCGCGACAAGGGCTTCAAGAAGGCATTGGCCGAATTCCCCGACGTGAAGGTGGCGCAGGAAGTCTTCACCGGCTGGCAGCAGGACCAGGCCAAGCAGCAGATCCTCTCCTTCCTGTCGACGGGAACGCCGATCAACGGCATCTGGACCTCAGGCATCGACAACGTCATCGTCGACGCGCTGGTGGAATCGCAGGCGCCGCTGGTGCCGATCGTCGGTGCCGACAATGCCGGCTTCGTCGGCCAGTTGAGCTCGGTCAAGGGCCTCGTCGGCGCCGCCGTCACCAACCCCGGCTCGATCGGCGGCGCGGGCGTCACGCTGGCGCTGCAGATCCTCGATGGCAAGAAGCCGGCACAGCAGACCGTGCTGGTGCAGCCGCAGCTCTGGGAAAACGCCACCGAGGAAGGCAAGGCCAAGCTGAAGGCCGCCGCCGACCCCTCGCTCAGCCCCGAATGGCCGGTCTCGATCTCGATCCCGGACTGGACGACGTACACGAAGGACCAGATCGTGGCCTGCAAGGGGCCTGGGGAGTAAGGGCCGGACGCGCTTCTGCCTTCTCCCCTTGCGGGAGAAGGTGGATCGGCGCGCTGCGCCGAGACGGATAAGGGGTGCTCCAGCGGAGCGAGACGCTGGCATTCCCTGGAGCACCCCTCATCCGACCTCGCTTCGCGAGGCCACCTTCTCCCACAAGGGGAGAAGGGATAACCGCCGTTCCGGCCGACATCGTCCGGCTTGCCGCACGCCGCAGAGATCGAGAACAACACGTTTTGACAACAAATCCGTTGCCGCAAAGGCCCCTCCTCGACGCCTCCGGCGTCGCCAAGAATTACGGCGCGGTTGCCGCACTGCGCAACGCGTCGCTCTCCGTTCTGCCGGGCGAGGTGCACGCGTTGATGGGCGCCAATGGCGCCGGCAAGTCGACGCTGGTGAAGATCCTGACAGGCGCGATATCGGCCAATGCCGGGCGCATCCTGATCCGGGGCGAGGCGCGCGACATACGCTCGCCCGTCGCCGCCCGCCGCGCCGGGCTGCTTCCTGTCTACCAGGAGCCGTCGCTGATCCCCGATCTCGACGTTCTCTCCAATTTGCGGCTGACCGGCACGCCGGTCGAGCCGTTCCGCGCCTGGGTGCGCGAACTGGGTATTGCGGACCTCGACCTGCGCGACACCGCGCGCGACATCCCGCTGGCCGTGCTGCGCGTGCTCGACCTGGCCCGTGCGCTCGCCGTCGAGCCCGACGTGCTGCTGCTCGACGAGATGACGGCCGCGCTCCCCGCCAACCTCGCCGAAAAGGTGCTGGAAGTGGTGCGCCGCCAGGGCGATGCCGGCCGCGCCGTCATCTTTATCTCGCACCGCTTCGTCGAAATCTCGGCGCTGTGCGACCGCGCCACCGTGCTGCGCGACGGCGAGACCGTCGGCGTCGTCGACATCGTGCCGGGCGTCGAGGAAAAGATCGTCGAGCTGATGCTCGGCACCCGCATCGTCAAGACCCATGTCGCCGCCCGCAGCGCGGCCGAGAAGGCGGTATCGGCCCCTGCCCGGCCGCGGCTTGCCGTGCGAAACCTGCGCGTCGGCACCAAGCTCAGCGACGTCTCCTTCGATCTCAGGGATGGCGAGGTCGCCGGCGTCGTGGCGCTCGAAGGCCAGGGCCAGGACGAATTGTTCGCCGCCCTTGCCGGCTCGATCCGCCCCTCGGGCGGCACGATCGAGGTCGACGGCCAGCCGGCGAAACTCTCGCATCCGATCGACGCCATCAGAGCCGGCATCGCCTATGTGCCGGGCGACCGCTCCGAGGCGCTCGCCATGCAGCGCTCGGTGCGTGAAAACATCGCGCTTCCCTTCAGCGCGGCGCTGCGCAATTGGGGACCTATCCCCATGCGCCGCGAGCGCGCGAAGGTGCTCGGGGCCATCGAGCGGCTGCAGATCGACACGCGCGCCCAGGGCGAGGTGCAGCGCCTGTCCGGCGGCAACCAGCAGAAGGTGACCATCGCCCGCTGGATCGCGGCGGATGCCCGCACCATCCTGTGCTTCGACCCGACGCGCGGCATCGATGTCGGCACCAAGCAGGAGATCTACAAGCTGCTGCGCGAGCTCGCCGGCCACGGCAAGTCGGTGCTGTTCTACACTTCGGAACTGGAAGAGGTGCAGCGCGTCTGCGACCGCGTCATCGTCATTTTCGGCGGCCGCCTGGTCGACATTTTCCCGGTCGAGGAGGCCGACGAGCCGGCGCTGATGCGCGCCGCCTACGGCCTGCCGCACGGCGCCAAGGCCGATATCGGCATATTGGCCGACCCCACCGCCTCCGATGCGCCCTCTTCCGACGCCTTGGGGACGAAGCCATGAGCCATTTCCTGCGCCGCCAGGGCTGGGTGTCAGGCCTGTTCGCCCTGCTCATCGTGCTGTTCATCGCCACCAGGATCATCCAGCCCGGCTATGGCAGCGGCGATTTCGGCTCGCTCGCGCGGGCAGTCTTGCCCTATGCCTTCGCCGTCGCCGCGCAGACGGTGGTGGTCATCGCCGGCGGCATCGACCTGTCGGTCGCCGCCATGATGGCGCTGACCAGCGTCACCGCCGCCTCGATGATGGCTGGCGCTTCCGAGGAATACGCGCTGTTCGTCGTGCCCTTCGTACTCGCCATGGGTCTTGTCCTCGGCGCGCTCAACGGCCTGTTGATCGTCGTCACCCGCGTGCCCGACATCGTCGTCACGCTCGCCATGCTGTTCGTGCTGCAGGGGGCGGCCCTGCTGGTGCTCGACGCGCCGGGCGGCGGCGCCGCCGAATGGCTGAAGGCACTGATCTCGGGCACGGTGCCGATCCCCGGCCTGCCCGACGCCATCGACGCCTGGCTGCCAAAGGCACTGCTGGTGCTCATCGTCTGCCTCTGCGTCATCTGGATTCCGCTCAGGCGCTCGCGCCTCGGGCTCTCCATCTACGCCATCGGCTCGAGCGAACTGGCGGCGTTCCGCTCAGGCGTGCCGGTCAAGCGCACCCGCATCATCGCCTATGCGCTGTCGGGCCTGTTCGCCGCCTTTGGCGGCCTGGCGCTGACCATGAGCACCGGCATCGGCGCCCCCATCCCCGGCCCCTATCTGCTGGCCAGCGTCGCCGCCGTGGTGCTGGGCGGCGTCGCGCTCGGCGGCGGCAAGGGCGGCCTGCTCGGCCCCATCGTCGCCGTCTTCGTGCTGCGCCTGGTGCGCACGGACCTCACCCTGCTCGCCATCGACCCCAACGTCACCGCCATCATCGAAGGCGCCATCATGGTGGCGGTCGTGATGTTCGGCGCGTTTATCACGATGCGGGGGCGGCAGTGATGGGTGGGCATAAAATAGCGCGTAGCGCTC
>NZ_VFTA01000067.1:0-13814 GCF_007003935.1 Mesorhizobium sp. WSM4310 | reverse complement strand
AAAAGGCCAAGGCTGAGTGGCTGAAGCCTGGGCTGGTCGGACGCGTTCGGTTCCTCAAGGGCGAGGAAAAGCTACGCCACGCCACGCTGAAGGATTTCTGGGATCAGTGATAGCGTTCGCCGGCTCAACTAACTTGCAATCAGCTCTTACACGATAGACCCGGATGAGGAATATAATCCTGAGGTTGCGGCGATATGCTTTCTGGTGGCAGCGGAAGCGCTGCACCTAAGCATTATCAAGCCGTTTATCTCGCCGCACTGCGACCACTACCGAGCAACGCGTGTCCTGTATGAGGTGCTGTTGAAGACCGTCCGGGCAGTGACTGGCAAGGAAGTCGAGTTCATCAGGTGGAACACGACTGGACCCGTGGAGCTCCGACTTGATGGGGACGCGGCCCGGCGCGAAGGTGGCCACCCACGCACAGTCCTAATTCTCCGCATGACTGAACACGACAGCGCCGTTTTCCTTGCGAACCTCGACTGAAACGACACCATCGTCACCCTTTCGGGCCGGGAACATGGAGATCGCGTGATCCTTCGCCATCTTCTCAGCGTCGAAGGTCTCCTTGTCGACAATGCCCTGTCTTCCGTACCAAATGACAGTGTAGGCCATTTTTTTGCTCACCATACGTCCGGCTAGAACATATACCAGTCCAGCCTATTTCGCAGCCATGTAGGAGCCACTATGACGCGCGAAGCGCTTCGCCAGTGTAGGAGGGCGGACACAGGAACGCGCGCTGGCCGGTTTCCGCGATCGATAAATGCCCGGCGCCAAGTAAATGCATGTCTGCTAATATGAGCCATCTCGCACACATTCACGCGTGACGAATATAGGAGATGCAAACATGGAGATGATTTCATCACGATGTTGTAGCCGATCACTGCTCCTTCTACTCGGTCTAACAGGCGCAGCAGTCTTTGGAGGTTGGACATCCACGCAAGCGGCTCAGAAGAACACATCGTGCGCGTGAAATCCCACCCACTACCCCGTTCCGCGGCACAGTCATCCCAATGCCTAGGCTGTCACGGTCGCTAGGGCAAAAATGGCAGCTGGCTTAAGCAGCGGGCCGGTTGTGTCGGCCTTTTCCCCGAACCCGAACCGACGGTGCCACTTACGCCAAACGGTGTGCACTACGTGTGGACTTGGGACGAAGATGGCATCATCGACGTTTAAGTCAGCGACCCAGGCGGCATCACGTTCGCTAACCGGCTGACGCTCCGAAGAAGAAGTGAACACGTAGGGTCGGGCCGGCACCTATGAAAATACGCCGAGCGCCATGCGATACTATTCCTGTAAGTCGGAAGATGCCAAAACTGTCATCAGGCTGCTTGCCGATCTGGCCGAAAATAATCTGCCGCGAGAACCGCCGTTGGGAATGCTCCGGCGACCCTGAGGCTGGGCCTTTGGACCAGCATCAACTAACCGTAGCTCTGGTAAATTTCGGTCGAAATTGGCGTTATCTTCTGACGTCCGGGAACATAATGATTGTCGCGCCATCTTCGGGGTCGAGCGGCTCGTGCCATGCCTGTGCATGCCATAGAACCTGGCGCAGGTTGCGCTGGTCGACCGACTGCCCGCAGTAGGGACAGGAGTAGAAGTGATCTACCTCTCGTGCCGTTTTCCTGCCGTGTCGCTTGCCGGGAATAAGCGGGCCAAGGTCTGAAAGCTTGGTCATAGTGCGTCAACCAGTTTCATCGATCAGCGCCTTTTTCCTCTTGGGCGGGACGTGGCTGTGAACCAGCCGCACCTTGTCCAGATCAACAGTGACCATTGTACCAAGCGTGACCGTGACCGTGTCACCGTCGATCCGCGTGACGTCGCCGGTTAGCTCGATCTGCTGACCCTTCACCACCTTAGTGGCCGGATCGACAATCGAATGGGGAAAATTGTAGCTCGGGATCGAGACGCTTAGGCGGTCTTCGGTGACGCGCTTAAGCACCGTCGCCATTATTGCCACCTCGTCGCCGACCTTGATGCTGAATGCAAGGATTCTGGTGCGGCATCCAACGGCGTCAAGGATTAGCGGAAGCTAATTAATCTCTGCCGACCGCGAACTTGAAAACATCTCGCCGTCCCTGGTCCACCACGCGGAACCAATGAGCCTGCACAGTTCTGACGACGAACGGTCCGGTCATAACTTTGCTGACAGCCTCCAAAGCTGTCGCGCCGTGGGCAATGTGCCGAGCTACAACTTCGTCACCCTGCATTTCATCGATATGGTACTTTGTCGTCATGGGCTCCTCGCCGGTGCCGAGCCCTAAACGTCATTGATCAGCGCAAGTTCCTCGCGGCTCAATTGCCCCCGCAAGCGCGGCCCTTTTTAAGAAACCCTCAGCGCAGATCGGCGGCGAGCTTCTGGCCTTTAGGTACCGTCGCAAGTGTCACTGTCCTTTCGCTATCGCATATGACGCAGCGTCGGCGATATCGCGTAAAATCCGAAGTGGTCCCCCAACGCCCCAGTGGTTTGCGCGGCGTGCGCGTGAGAACCGAGGCGCTGTCGCAAACGGCACCGGGATGGCTTAACGTTATGCAGCACCCTCACAGTTTGAATATTGAATTATGCGCCCTTGGTGGCGCGGCGCTTTGAAAGCGCCCGCCACAAGCCCGCCTCTTCCTGTGTCGCGTCATCAAAAACTTGGAAGGTTTCCGCAGCCAGGTATTCTCGTTGCTCGCAGTCTTTTTTGGCCAGGCGACGTTCTTCGCACAGCCGGTCAAACACGCGCTGGAGCATGTCCAGATCAGCGGGGCAATAGACACCACTGCAACGCGCTAACGACATGGCCGGCGCCCTAAAGCGAGCCTTATTAGCATTATCTCATACAACCGGTTTTGTTGCGACGGGTTTCGTTAGGACAATCCGATTTCCAGGGACCACGCTTACCCCTCTTGCCGGCGTTGGGGCCAGGAGTTATTACCGCGCATGCTCATCCTGCCGAAACGCAAAACTCCGCCGAACTAGTCGGCCTGATTCTTCTTGTGCAATTCAACTTGCATCCAAGGCTCCCACCGTCCAGATCGTAGACGTTGCCACTGTCCGTTCGCGGACTGACCGTCTTGAGCGATACGCCCCCTGAACCGTTGCGTTTCGCTCACTGATTCCCAGTTACCTTCGTTGAGGGTCATACGCGCATCGAGGATGTGCCCATTGCTGTCATAGCTGCGGGTTGCGAACTCCCCAGGGCGTCCTGATGGCGAAATAATTTCCAGTCCGGTCATTTCGCCGTCCTTAAGTACGGCGTGAACATCGTGGAGGAGGAACCGGTTGCCGGGCATCCAACGATACACATCTTCGGCGTGCGATAAGGTGCCGTCGTCATCGCTTCCCAACATCTTGATGGTCGTGTTCCAACCTCCAACGAGGACATCCAGAGTCGCGAGATTTGAGATGTCAGCACCGTCTTCCTGCCTGCCGTCTGGGTCATGCCGTAGGACCCTGGCCAAATTGGAAAGCATCTCTTCCCAAATTGCTTGTGCATCGTCGGGACCCGCGCCTCGCTCAACGAAGTCCAATCGTGTTTTCCGACCATCTGGAACGATCGTCACGTCGATTTGAGCTTCGCCCGCGAAGTGCTTGGGCACCATTAGGCTGAAGGCCAGCCGCCGCGGTCGTTCGACCACGGAGTAATTTCCGTTGTGTGCGATCACTTTTCCTGACGAATACTCAGTTATCGAGTAGGACCCTCCAGGTACAGGACTCGTCAGCGCGGTAATATCGTTGCTAGGCGACTTGAAGAACCATCGCTCCATCATGTTGGGGACGACCCACGCATCAAAGACTGCCTCAGGCGTCGCATCCAGATGTACGGAAACTCTAGCTCGTACATCAGAGGCGACCATCGCATACATCTCCTCTACAACCTGCTTCTTCGATTGAGTGGTTCACAGCGACTAATTTTCGTGAGGCATCCATCCAATCCGTGGTGTACTCAGGTTTGCTGACCGTCGATCTCATGACAAATCTCCATGCTTTCCGCCAAGCGTACAGAAATTCGTATTGGGTACGACACGCGCCGCGCTAGATTCAAACGGAAACACTACCCGAAAATGGGTGGTACTGACACATTCGCGAGGCCAGCTAAGCCTACGCAAATGCGGCCGTCCCTTGTGCTTGTGCTTGAAGACGGAGTTCGGTCAGGTTGGGACCTGGAGGTCTCGCTGGCGGAAGCCCGATCTCTCGCCGCGGCGCAAGGTCATGCGCCGAAGCCGTCGATTTCCTAGATAGTTGCCGGCCGGATGTCGCAGTTCTAGACATTCTCCTTAGCGATCGCCAGTGCATTGATGTCGCAAAGAAACTTCACGCAGATGACGTTACTTCGCTTTACATTCGGCTTAGCACCGACAGAGATCGACGGCGCTTTCCGATCGGGTACGTTCCTAGTCAAGCCTGCGGGAGCGCTCGAAATCGTCGCGGCGGTCACGAAATGGGCCGCCGGAGACCAACGAAGGAACAATTTTAGCGAGCGATAATTTCATAGGTCAGTTAGCCAAGGGAGGCTCTCTTGACCGAACGACGGATCGACAAAGAGCGCATCGAGCGCGCTGATCGAGAGGCTAAGTTATTAATCGAGGCGGGGACGAAATCACGAAATGCAAAGACGGAGCGCTTGCGGGGCGCTACCTCTTTTAGGGCAAAAACCGACGGAGAGGCCGGCTCCGGTTAAAAGGCGGCCGCCGGCGAAAAAGCGGTCCCGGAAAAATATCGAAGTCGACTAAGGCCGGATCCCCCCTAGGAACTTTGGGTGCAACTCATGCCGGGCCTGCCCGACAGCGGTGGCCCAACTCGGACCGATAACGCAGGAGACCTGGCAGTCCAATCGAGGGAGATTGAACTGCCGGCCTCCTTACCGACGGCATGGATGCCGCCAGGTGGGTCAAAAATGCACAGACCTATAGTTAGCCGGCATCATTCGAATGGTGGGCGTCGATTATACTTTTCGCTGACCTGCGGCGCCAGATTCTCTTATCGGTGCGCGGCAGCCAACATCTGCGGAGCCGGCTAGCGATGGAGTGCCTTCGATGGAAAAGACAATGCCGGCATCCTCAAGCGCTTGGCGCATGGCGGTGATGTTGTGGGGACGCGGTTTCCTAAAGCCGTTCTCAAAGTCCCTGATCGTCATTTCGCTAGATTGGCCTTGGCCGCCAGTCGCACTCGCGACCAGTTCAGTAGGGCTCGTGCTGCTTTCGATTGATCTGCTGACAGAAGATTTCTGTTCATAAGGACCTGAACATTCAATAGGGCTAAAATGTTCCCGCGACTTGGCGTGAAGTGGCCATCCAGAGAGCGCTTCTTTAGGGCAGCGCGAGGCGCGGGCGATTGCAATTCCTTATCTCGGAACTTGCTGTTCGGGGCATATCCGTTGATGCAGGATGAGGAACAGCAACTCATTTCCCTTCTGGATCTCGACGCTGTGCGCGATGCCTTCAAGAAGTCTGTCCACGAAACGATGTCTCGCCTGCCGAATCGGGCAACCATGCCCAATGCTTCATTCAGCAACTTACGGTTCACAACCCTTGGGAGGTGGCGGTTAGCCAGGTCACCGAATCGCCGGACGACGAGCCAGCCATAGGCCCGCAAAATCCCACTTGATCGAACGATTTCGATAGCCTTATAAAAAGCGACGTTACCCTTGCTTTCGGGAGGCTTGCGATGGATAACGTGGTCCCGCTCCGCAATGTGTCGGCCCGTGTCGAAGTGGCGGAAGTCTCTGGCGAATGGCTCGTTCGCGTCACCGAAAACGACCAAGAACTTACCCGATCATTTGACGTGGAAGAATATGCGCTGTCCTTTGCGGAAGGTCAGCGTATCCGGCTAGGGCTAGATGAGGTCATGCGGCTTTAGGGCGCTCTACGTCTGTGTGGAAACCAGGCATCAACGCAGCCTTGTTGCCTCAAGTCATCCACCGTTGGGCCGCCAGATTTTATGTTCCATGCAGAGTAAACCGCGGAATTGATCTATCCTGCGGGTGTGATGGCGCCACCCCGGCGCCATGCTGGTGCCGGTTTTTCAGGTAGCGCGCAAAGATCGACAGCTTCTTTTCATAACCTATGCGCACCATGGCTTTGCAGCTGTCGCATCTGAAGCTTCCGATTGTGCGGAGCCAGGAACCAGGCCTTGCCATAGGGGATGAGCAGGCCGGACAGTGGAACTCCATCGTCACGTCGCTCAATTCATCGCACAACGGCATTCCGAAGTTCTCCCAACCCATGTGTTTCCGAACTCACCGCCGGCGGGATGGTTCCTGACGACGGACTTCAGTCGCAGGCTGATCGGACCGAAGGCCCATTCTTACTCGCGCGGCCCTGAAGTCGAAGCTCTCGAGGGAACTTAATTCAGGAAAGACGCTTACTAGCCGATGGGCACACAGGGCGTTGAAATCTTCGCCAAACCGGTCTCACCGGACCATCTATCCGATGATCCGTTGGTGGCGCCCCATATATCAAACGGGATTTTGAAGGCGGCTGAGAACTCCAAGGCGGCCACCAAGTCAGGACCGGCTGAGGCGACTGAAGCGAACAAGAACCCTCTAGTACGCAAGATCCTGACAGCCTGCCGCAGTGACTATTTCCCCGTCCTTTTACTCCTTGCGGGCTATACGCTGGTTGCCTTCGGTGCGGCTCTCATCCTGCTTGTATGGTTGATCGCGCATCGTGCCTAGCAACCGCAAGCCGCAAAATAGAGATGCCACAAATCCACGCTTCAAGAGGGACTTTCCGGCCCGCATTTGTCCACCGCGATAATAGCACCACGCCGCCGACGGCCCTGTCATTTGCCCATTGTCAACCTATAATGCTTGCTCTTGATGCCCAAGAGACCCTGAACCCGCCCAGCTGCTTCGCCTAAGGCTCTTAGCGCATTGAAGAATGTCGCTCCCCCGGTAAAGGGCGCGAGCAACAATAGAACCAACCCCGAAAGTAGTTTGAAAAGCGCGGACAGAGGCGCACGGATCCATTTCGACCCGCGTCGACGATCGGATTTGTCGGATAAGGAAACAAGGGCGTGGTCGCGCGCTCGTTTTATCTGATACCATGGCGACAACCTCGCGCGAACAATCTGCTCACAAACGACTGCCTCGGGCGCCCACCCCGTTTTGGCGCCAACTCTCCATGCGTCACGTAGAAAACGCGTATCTTCTCCTCCGGTTAAATTATAGCGCTCATCGAATCGGAGGTTTTCCTTTCGAACAAAAGGCAGGCTGGCAAGCCAGTTGTTCGTTGACAGGACAATCTGTGCCTCTTGGCCGCTGGCTTTCCTAGCGGCGCATGTTTGCTCCACCTGCTGAACGCGCGACGACAGACCTTTCCAAACGACCCGATTCCAGAAGGTCAATGGGAGCGGGTCGGGAAATGCCCTGATCGGTCCTCCGACAATGTCGTATTGGCCGCGATGTTGTTCCGCCAAGAGTTCGAGAATCCAGCGGGGCGTGACGAGCTCGTCATCATCAACGAACGCAAGGCCCTCGAAATCCGAATCGGTAGCAAAGTCGAGAGCGGCGTTGCGCGCATAAACAATGCCCAGGCGGGGTTCGACGAGGTGGTGAATCTCGATGTGGGCACAGGTTGACGCAAATCGCTCCACTGCTTGCCGCAAGACTTCGCCATTGCCATTCTCGACAAGGATTATTGCTAACTCAAGGTCCGCCTCGATCTCGAGGCGACCAATCGAGTCGAGTAATTCCGAAACCATCCTCGGTCGATCTCTTGAGGCGATGCCGATATAAACGCGGGTCATGGCCTTAGCACGCGGTTCGCGGATCATCGCCTTGCCATCAACGATATCTGCGAGTCGGGACCCGGCTCATAATGAAAATGACCTCTGGCGACAGTTCCATAATTCAACAGCTTGACGGTGAAGTTTTCTGCGAGTTCCTCGACAAGCATGCCGCCCAACTGAAGCGTCCAATTGGCGCCCGGACATCGGTGGTGATCCAGTCCAAGCGGGGCATAGGACGCACTTGAGAATTTTCGGTCGACGAAACGGTCAGGCTTGAAGACATCCGGGTCGACGAACCGGGTCGCGTCCCTGTGCGCTTCCCATATGCAGATTCTGACCCGACTGCGCCTGGGAACAAGGAAGCCTTCAAAAACGATCGACGTCGTGGCAGTTCGAAGGATAAACTCGCTTTGCTGCATACGAAGAGTTTCGGAAACGGCTGATTTCGCCATCATCTCGCGTCGCGCAGCGTCGGGTTCGACCGCTATCGAATTCAGGTAATTTTCCTCGCCAGCCAGTTCGAGAAGTATCCAACGCCACAATCCGTGAAAATCATAACGAGCAAATTCGGTCATGTGTATTAAGTTGCCGACGACCGTGTCATCGAGCATCTGGGATCGTACCATGCATTCCAGCAGGCTCGAAGGCGGCCCTTCCGCCTCCTTCAGGTCATTCGCCAATGTAAGCACCAACTCTCTGATACGCGCGTACTTCGCGTGCTCGGTGGGCGTAATGACAATATGCATGCCATTTGGGGCGTAATCATTGAACGCGTCTGTTAGTTCACGAGCGATGCTGGATCCGTCTTTGGCGCCCAGGACGATCTGCAACATCACCGCCGTCGACGCCTGCTTAAGAATTTGGGCTGCTGCAGCCGACTGCACTCGGCCTTCGCCGGTGGTCAGTTGGGTCAGGCGGCCGTGAAGGATAGCCCGAAGCTCTGCGCTGCGACCTTCAAGGGAAACGGCTCGAAAAGCAGCTAAAAACATGCGCCGATAATCAACGTGTGTCTCTCCTTCCATTGCTCTTAAGAAGCCCTCAGGAAAGATCGGGGTCATATCGATAGTTGCGGCGCGCAGCTTGGCCTTGTTCTCCGTCAGAAACCTCAAGCCTAGTTCATGCCCGACAATGCAGGTCGTGAGCTTTCCACCCGACCAAGTGGTGAAGATGTTGCCATATTGGCGGTGCAGTTCCAAAAGATGAAACTGGTCACGTGGCGACCCGGTGCTCTCTGAAATGATGCTTCCAGGAGCCAGTCGGCTGGATGTGAACATTCCCTGCAGTCGGGCTTGGCCTAGCTTGCTGGCGATTTTGAAGCGGTCTACTAGATGTCTCTTCGCAGCGCCCATTAATGTCATCCCCTGGATTATCGGTGCGCGTTCCCTCAATCGAGACCGACCTTTGGTGTCATCCACTCCATTTGCAGCGCATTAGCTCTGACTCATTTTAGCATAGCTCGCGGCCTTGCTCGCTTCCTACCAATGGCTACAATCCCGACTGGCTCGCAATGGACCTTTGGCGCGCAGAAGCGCGATCAGCCTGAAATCTCTCCCCACAGATTTTGCGCCCTTTTTGCAACTTCCGGTTTTGAGGGTTTTGAAAATGAACCTACGATATCGGCTAAGGATCAAGCTGACCGCTCTCTTTCCAATTGCTAAACGAACGGCGACAGGGTTAGTTCAGACCGATGAGCGAAAAAACGCAGCGGGTGCGCCATGGCTGTGACGCGCCACCATTGTCGCACCATCGCACTTAATCGGGCATTGTGCGCTTTCCTATGCGAATACTGGCACCGTCTTTTGTGAAGTTGCTTTCGACGCCGACCGCCAAAGAGCGCAAACGCATACTTGCCTCCATGTCCGGCGGGCCGTTCACGTCGAAAACGACACGGCCCGACCGTTTTTTGGACCTGGATGCTGCCATCTTATTGGCCGCTCGGCGCCTGCCGATGGACAAGGAAATCACCGTTCACGATATGGCGGCGTCTGACGGTATTACGTCGCTGGACCTGTTCAACAGGTTAAGCCGTGAGCGGCCTGTTAGGTTAACGGCAAGCGACTATTACAATGAGATCAGCGCGGTCCCCAGAGGAATTTTTTGGGTCTTCTATGACAGCGACCACGTTCTCCTTCAGGTCGCGCTTGGTGCGATCGCACTGACCAACAAGCCAGCAAATGAGTTTTTGGCCTGGTTGTTGTCGCCGAGCCTTGCGAGGGCGACGTCCGTGTCACTTTTCCATCCCGAGGTCATCGCAAAGACTAAAACTGACGGCCGCTTTATGGCAACCAGGGATGATTTCTTTTCACCCTCGCCAGGGCGGTATGATGTCGTGCGCGTGATGAACGCCCTTGGTGCGAGGAACTTTCCTCGTCTTCAAATCGAACGCGCGCTCAGGGCCGTGACAAAGACCGTCGCCGATGGCGGTTTGCTGGTTTTGGGTCGAAGTGCTGATGAACTCGATGGCAGTCCGCAGGCCACGATCTTCCAGCGGCTCCGACATGAATTCATCGCTGTGACGGATATGGCGGGCGGCTACGAACTAAGGGATTTCGTGTTAAAGCTCAGGGCTGACATGTAATTGGACAGGCTGCGTTCGCCTTGGCGGTTTGTGACCGTGATTCGTATTGAAATCATGTGCATTTCGATGAATGCCAAGCTCTCAGATCGCTCGCTACTCCAGGAGGGGCAATTTTCTGACCATGAACTCTTCAAAACCGTTTGCTGCGACCTCATTTGCAATCGAGCTGGAGGTACGCCGGGATCACGCGGATGGGGGCTTTACTTGCAAACTGGAAGCTTCTTCAAGGCCGCCTTCGCTTCCGCCTCGGTTTTATACGTGGCCTTGGTAAGGGCTATGACCAAGGTTCCGTCAGGCTTCTTCGGGACCACCTCGCAGTGCTTCGAAACGGCATCCTTGGCCAGCCAATATTGAGCCGTGTCTCCAAATGCCGAACCTGAAAACTGAATGACCAGCGCTGCCGCAGTTGCGATTTGGCGTAACATTTCTATGCTCCTTATCGCATTAGAACGTTCGGATTTGAGCTTCTGTTCCCTGGACTTATCGCGCGTTCACGCACGCCACGTGGACGCCGCTTGCGCCGTGTGCTTTCGCTCGACCAACCCTTAGCGACGCGCAGACGCCGGAAAGAGGTCGCGAGATAAACAAATTGCGGTCCTTGCTCTGTCGATCGACGAAAATCGCAGCCATGTTGCGACCGAGGCAACTCGGTGGTCCCGAACCGGTCTGTCGCGCTGTCTTAACGATCCTGCTCAAACCAAGTTGTCGTGCTGCCACCGGGATGAGTTACCCTGATCCATTCGCCCATGTCAGGCTCATCGCCGAACGGGATTGTCACTGGCCCCCATACCTTGGCAGCCTCAACAACGTTTTCAGCCAGTATTACGGCACGTTTCACCGCTTTGCCGTCGCATATCAACTCAACGGTGAACCTCTGCATCATGCCTCCCGGCGCGATCCTATTCCTAACCAGTTCGAAGCGAAGACTCACGGCTGGTCCCCCCGGCAAGCGATCGCGAGCCGCCCCTGCTTAGTTTCCGAGGTGGAACGTCGCCGCGCTACGCAAGTTGTAAGCGAGCACATTCACCCTGGAGGACATCCTATGCCCAAGCGTCGAGAGCAAGAGACAAAGCTGACACCCGCCGAGGCGACGGACCGAATCTGGAAACTCGCCGAGGAAATCGACGTTTGTATGTTTGTCACGTGGGACGGCCAATACAATCGTGCGCGTCCGCTCTCCGCACGCGCCTCCCGAGAAGAAAATGCGATCCATTTCCTCGTCAACGACGACAGCGAGAAGAACAAGCAGCTTGCGACCTACCCAAAAGTGACATTGGCCTGGAGTGACAGCAGCCACTACAAATACGTCACCATCTCCGGCTCCGCGGTGGTGACCAATGACAGAAAGAAAATTACCGATCTCTGGGAGAAAACCGACGCGGCTTGGTGGGACAACGCTGACGATCCCGAAATCCGACTGATAACTGTCAAACCTGACGAAGGCGAGTTGTGGGATAGCCCCGGCTTGGTCGTTGCTACGACGAAAATGGTATTCGCCGCTGTCACGGGCTCGAAGCCAGACGTTGGCGACAACGTCAAAGTCGATCTCTGATTGTTCAGCCTATCCTCGGCCATTGCCGGCACCAGAGCACCAACCCGGCGACAAAAGCACAAGCATATCGGAGGCCCTCCAGCGCCTTGACTTTGGCGTTCTCCCGTTCGGCGATTTGGTGGTCCATTCAGGAGGCGCCGCCAGCCGGGCACACTCCAACCTTGTAGCGGCGATGAAGTGCGCTGTCATTGATTGGAGGTGTTCACTCGTGAGATCACCAACGCGTGGCAAGACCAGGTCGCGAGCTCCCTGAAAAGGACGAAGTCATCTCCCCCGGGGCCTTGAAGCGGCCAAGGAGGCCGCGGCGGCGGCAGAGCACCGGGCCAAGCGTCGAACAGGACCGACGGCGGAGGCTGCGTCAACGGAACTTCCCCTTTGGAATGTCATTATCAGGCTGACGCGCAAAGGATTTGAATATGGTACTGGTGGAAATACTGCTCCCTTTGAGTGACAATTCCGGGACACCTTTCCCAACGACGCTCTACCGTGAAGTCCAAGAACGACTCGCCGAGAAATTTGGCGGTGCGACCGCTTACATGCGTTCGCCGGCCAATGGCTTGTGGCGCGAAGGCCGCGGCAGCAGTCACCAAGATGAGGTCGTATTGTTCGAGGTCATGGCCGAGACTCTGGAAGCCACATATTGGCAAACAGTGAAGGGGAAGCTCGCCGAGGAATTCCGCCAGAACGATATTGTCGTGAGGGCGACCAACATAACGCGCCTATAGAACCTTCGACGGTGCGCTTGTTTGATGGATGGGGAGTATTGGTAAACAAGATCAAATAGTTATCGGAGTTCGTGTGCACATATTGCACACGAAAATTCTGCTTCTCTTGCATTTTCGCTCTTGCGATGCGGCAGCCGAGAGATCTCCCGAGGCGGATTTCTCCGCCCGCGCTTGTTGGAAGGTTGGGCGACTGCTTTGCGCCCGAGCCCGTTCGACTTCGGCAATGCCGATCTTTGGGCCGAATAGTTCGGGCCACTCTGGCTTCAGCCCCCACTTCTCGCGATATTCATTGGGGGCCAGGCGGTAGTGGCGGCAAGATGATGCTTCAGGGGCAACCTGCGCCTGCGTCCAGATCGCCCCCACACGTTCGCCAGCGAACTTTCCATGCCGAGGCGGCCAATATCTCTTCTCGAACGCTCTTCAAGGGTCATAGACTTGGTCAAAGAGTGAATTGCGAGGCTTCGGTCGATGTCGGCCTTTCTATTCGGGTCGATGTTGGCCATCCTAAAGGCCCTTTCAAGTCATAAAGGCACCAGGAAAATGGGTGAACTCTATGTGATGCGCACCTCCGTTGCCGTGGTTGTCGAAAGAGAGCGCGCCGGTCGAACTGTTGTAGATGATATGGTCGCTACCATCATGCGTGCCCATGCCGGCGGCGAGGGCGCCATTCGGCGGAGCGCCGGTGTGAAGCCCCAAAGCGTGGTCGAGATGAAACTTTTGTTGGGAGACGCTGAAGTCCACAGGGCGGTCGGCACTCCGGGCCGTAAGAGCAGCTGTATCGAATGCGAAGGCATCGCCGCTGGCATCGGCCAGTGAGGCGAGTCCTATGCCCCCGCCGACACCGGCCGACTCTGTCGTCCAGTGGCTGGCATTGGCGACATGATGGACGCCGTCGGTTCCGTGGATCAAATCGGCACCGTCAGAATCATGATGTCTACCATCGCTGGAATTGGCGACAACTGGAGTGCTCGGTGTACTAGCGGTGCCAGGGCTGCCGTGGGTACCGGAGGTATTGGTAGGAGTACTAGGAGTACTAGAGGTACTAGAGGTACTAGAGGTACTAGCGGTCCCAGAGATGCTCGGGGGAGGGATGGTGGGGGCGCTTGCGGCGCTGCTGAGATTATGTTGCTGAAATAAGGCCTGCAGCGCCGGCGAGTCGCCAAGCGCGGTATCGCCCTGTTGAGAGCCCCAGGCATAGGCATAGTCGAAGGCGGGCGATGGCGCTACCTTGGCCCAGTGGTCCAGCAT
>NZ_VFTA01000066.1:0-15388 GCF_007003935.1 Mesorhizobium sp. WSM4310 | reverse complement strand
CCCCCCCCCCCCCCCCCCCCCTGCCCGGTATCGGCACAATGATTTCGACATAAAACTTTAAGCTTGAAATATTTTGCCGCCGGCGCGATACTCACCAGGCAGCAAGCGAAGAGGAGATCGCACAGATGAAGGTTGCGGTTCTCGGCGGCGGTCCAGCCGGCCTCTACTTTGCCATATCGATGAAGCTCAGGGACGCCGCGCACGATGTGACGGTGTTCGAGCGCAACCGCGCCGACGACACGTTCGGCTGGGGCGTCGTGCTGTCGGCCGAAACGCTTGAGAACCTCGCCAAGAACGATCCGGTCAGCGCCGTCTGGATCAAGAAGCATTTTGCCTATTGGGACGACATTGCCGTCATTCATGACGGCGTGCGCACGGTCTCGTCAGGTCACGGTTTCTGCGGCATCGGCCGCAAGCGGTTGCTGATCCTTTTGCAGCGTCGCGCCCGCGAGCTCGGCGTCAAGCTGATGTTCGAGACCGATATCGCCGATCCCAAGCCTTACATGGAGTCTCATGATCTAGTCGTCGCCGCGGACGGGCTGAATTCCAGGGCGCGCAACACCTTCGTCGACATCTTCAAGCCGGACATCGACACCCGCAAATGCAAGTTCGTCTGGCTCGGCACCAACCAGAAATTCGACGACGCCTTCACCTTCATCTTCGAGAAGACCGAGCATGGCTGGGTGTGGGCGCATGCCTACCAGTTCGACAGTGAGACCGCGACCTTCATCGTCGAATGCAGCGAGCAGACCTGGGCTGCCTTCGGCTTCGGTGCGATGACGCAGCAGGAATCGATCGCGGTGTGCGAGCGCATCTTCGCCAGGCATCTCGGCGGCCACGCGTTGATGACCAATGCCAACCACATCAGGGGTTCGGCCTGGATCAATTTCCCGCGCGTGCTGTGCGAACGCTGGTCGTACAAGAACCTGGCGCTGATGGGCGACGCGGCGGCATCGGCGCATTTCTCGATCGGCTCCGGCACCAAGCTGGCGCTGGAAAGCGCGGTCGCGCTGGCCGAGTATGTGGAAACCGAGCCGGATCTCGATGCCGCGTTCCGCAAATATGAGGACGCACGGCGAACCGAGGTGCTTAAGCTGCAATCGGCGGCGCGCAATTCGCTCGAATGGTTCGAGGAGGTCGAGCGCTATCTTGGCCTCGATCCGGTGCAGTTCAACTATTCGCTGCTGACCCGCTCGCAGCGCATCAGCCACGAGAATTTGCGGCTGCGCGATGCCGAATGGCTGGGGGGTGCCGAAGAATGGTTCCAGCGCCAGGCGGGTGCCGGCGGCAACAGGCTGCGCCGGGCGCCGATGTTCGCGCCGTTCAAGCTGCGCGACATGAAGCTGCAGAACCGCGTCGTCGTCTCACCGATGGCGCAGTACAAGGCCGTCGACGGCTGCCCGACCGACTGGCATTTCACCCATTATGCCGAGCGCGCCAAGGGCGGCGCCGGACTCGTCTATATCGAGATGACCTGCGTCAGCCCGGAAGGCCGTATCACGCCCGGTTGTCCCGGCTTCTACGCGCCCGAGCACGAGGTGGCCTGGAAGCGGCTGCTGGACTTCGTCCACACAGAGACCGAGGCCAAGATCTGCGCCCAGATCGGCCATTCCGGCGCCAAGGGCTCAACCCGTGTCGGCTGGGAAGGCACCGACGTGCCGCTGGCCTCGGGCAACTGGCCTGTCATGGCGGCATCGGCTGTCGCATGGTCGCCTGAGAACCAGGTGCCGAAGGCGATGGATCGCGCCGACATGGACAAGGTGCGCGACGAGTTCGTGGCCTCGGCCGAGATGGCCGACCGCTGCGGCTTCGACATGCTGGAGATCCATGCCGCGCACGGCTATCTCTTGTCGTCCTTCATCACCCCGGTCACCAACCGGCGCACCGACGCCTATGGCGGCGCGCTGGAAAATCGCATGCGCTATCCCCTGGAAATCTTCCACGCCGTGCGCGCCGCTTGGCCGGCGGAGAAGCCGATCTCGGTGCGCATTTCAGCCAATGACTGGGTCGGCATCGAAGGCGTCACACCCGCCGACGCAGTCGAGATCGCGCGGCTGCTGCATGAGGCCGGCGTCGACATCTGCGACGTGTCCGCCGGCCAGACCTCAACGGCGGCAAAACCCGTTTACGGCCGCATGTTCCAGACACCGTTCTCGGACCGCATCCGCAACGAGGTCGGCATGGCGACGATGGCGGTCGGCAACATCTACGAGCCGGACCATGTCAACTCGATCCTGATGGCCGGCCGCGCCGACCTGGTGGCGCTGGCACGGCCGCATCTTGCCGACCCGTACTGGACGCTGCACGCGGCGGTGACGCTCGGTGACCGCGGCGTGAAATGGCCGGATCCCTATCTGCCCGGACGCGACCAGATCTACCGGCTGGCCGAGCGCGATGCCGCCGCGGGGCTGAAAGTATGACGGCGGCACCAGCGATCTCCGGCAAGCATGCGCTGGTCACTGGCGGTGGCTCCGGTGTCGGCCGGGCCATCGCGCTGGCGTTGGCTGGTGCCGGCATCGACGTGACCGTCTGCGGCCGGCGCGACGCCGAGCTTGCCAAAGTGGCCGGCGAAAGCGACCGTATCTTCGGCATCGCCGCCGATGTCACCAATGAGGTGTCGATGGCCTCGCTCTACCAGAGGGCGGAATCCGAGCGCGGGCCGTTCGACATCGTCATTGCCAATGCCGGCATGGCCGGCAGCACACCGGCACACAAGACCACGCTCGCCGACTGGCAAATGACGCTCGACGTCAACTTGACCGGCGCCTTCCTGACGGTGAAGCCGGCGCTGGCCGGCATGGCCGCGCGCAAGACAGGACGGATCGTGTTCATCGCCTCCACGGCCGGATTGAAAGGCTACGCCTATGTCGCGCCTTACGTGGCGGCCAAGCATGGCGTCGTCGGGCTGATGCGGGCGCTGGCGGCGGAGACCGCGAAATCCGGCGTCACCGTCAACGCTGTGTGCCCCGGCTTCGTCGAGACCGACATGCTGGAAGAATCCATCCAGCGCATCGTTGAAAAGACCGGCCGCTCGGCTGGCGAGGCGCGGGCGAGCCTTGCCTCGACCAACCCGCAAGGCCGCTTCATCCAGCCGCAGGAAGTCGCCGCCGCCGTGCTGTGGCTGTGCGGCGAGGCAGCGTCATCGATCACCGGACAGGCAATTTCCATCTCAGGAGGCGAAACATGGTAGCCGGCCCCCTGCCCGCACCATCGGGACCCGGCAAGGATCGACTGCGTCTGTGGATCAGGCTGCTGCGCGCCTCGCGCACGATCGAGGCCGAACTGCGCGAGCGCCTGAAGAAAGAATTCGATACGACCCTGCCGCGCTTCGACGTGATGGCGGCCCTCTATCGCGTGCCTGAAGGCATGCTGATGAGCGACCTGTCGCGCTTCCTGCTGGTCTCCAACGGCAATGTCACCGGCATTGTCGACCGGCTGGTTTCCGAAGGACTGGTCGCTCGGGCCCGCCGCAATGGCGACCGCCGCACCTCCATGGTGCGGCTGACCGAGGAAGGCACCAAATCCTTTGCCACCATCGCCGCCGCCCATGAGGGCTGGATCGGCGAATTGCTGGGCAAGGTCAGCGAGGAGGATGCGCGCCGGCTGACCGGCATGCTGACCTCGTTCCGCAGCAACTGGGAGGGACGCGAATGACCGGGATGGCCGGGCTGAAGCCGAAGCATTTCCTGTGGGAGGTCGAAGGCAGGATCGCCAAGATCCGGCTCGACCGGCCGGAGCGCAAGAACCCGCTGACCTTCGACAGCTATGCCGAACTGCGCGACACCTTCCGCGACCTCGTCTATGCCGACGATGTCGACGCCGTGGTGTTCCTCTCCAATGGCCGCAATTTCTGCTCCGGCGGCGATGTCCACGACATTATCGGCCCGCTGGTCAAGATGGACATGAAGCAGCTCCTCGCCTTCACCCGCATGACCGGCGATTTCGTCAAGGCGATGCTGAACTGCGGCAAGCCGATCATCGCCGCCGTCGACGGCGTGGCGGTCGGCGCCGGCGCCATCATCGCCATGAGCTCCGACATCCGCATCGCCACGCCTGAGGCCAAGACCGCCTTCCTGTTCACCCGCGTCGGCCTTGCCGGCTGCGACATGGGCGCCTGCGCGATCCTGCCGCGCATCATCGGCCAGGGCCGCGCCGCCGAACTGCTCTACACCGGCCGCACCATGACTGCCGCCGAGGGCGAGCGGTGGGGGTTCTACAACAGGCTGGTCGATGCGGCCTCGCTCGAGGCGGACGCACTCGACATGGCGGCGCGCATCGTCTCCGGCCCGACCTTCGCCCACGGCATCACCAAGACGCAGCTCAACCAGGAATGGTCGATGGGCCTCGACCAGGCGATCGAGGCGGAAGCGCAGGCACAGGCGATCTGCATGCAGACGCGCGATTTCGAGCGCGCTTACAAGGCGTTCGTGGCCAAGGAAAAGCCGGTGTTCGAGGGGAATTGAGATGTTTTCTTCGCTCAAGAAGGACTTGCCGGCGGGGCAGCGCCCCCCTCTGACCTGCCGGACATCTCCCCCACTTGGGGGGAGATCGGCAGCTTCCGCGACAGCTCGCTTCTTGCAACGTAGAAGTTTAGTGAAAGCCGAGATGACAGCCGATCTCCCCCCTTGTGGGGGAGATGTCCGGCAGGACAGAGGGGGGCGTCATAGAGCGCAACACTCCATGTACTGCGGAGGCCAGCATGCCTGACCGTTCCTTCCTCAACTGGCCCTTTTTCGAGAACCGCCATCGCGAACTCGCCGAGAGCCTGGAAGCATGGTGCGCAAAACATCTCCCCGTCGATCACCACGACGTCGATGCCGCCTGCCGCGCGCTGGTGCAAAAACTTGGCCGCGACGGTTGGCTGAAGCCGACCGCTGTTGACACCGACAATCCCGGCCCGCTCGATGTCCGCATTTTGTGCATCACGCGCGAGACGCTTGCCCGCCATGACGGGCTTGCCGATTTCGCCTTCGCCATGCAGGGATTGGGCACCGGCGCGCTCAGCCTATTCGGCACGGCCGATCAGCAGCAATGGCTGGCGCAGACGCGGGCCGGCAAGGCGATCTCGGCCTTCGCCCTGTCGGAACCGCGCTCGGGCTCGGATGTCGCCAACACCGAAATGACGGCGACCCGCGACGGCGACAGCTATGTGCTCACCGGCGAGAAGACCTGGATCTCCAATGGCGGGATCGCCGATCTCTACATCGTCTTTGCCCGCACCGGCGAGGCGCCGGGCGCCAAGGGGCTTTCCGCCTTTATCGTGCCTGGCGACACTGCGGGCCTCGGCATCGCCGAGCGCCTCGAAGTGATCGCGCCGCATCCGCTGGCGCGGCTTTCCTTCGATCAGGTCCGTGTCCCCATCTCGGCCCTGATCGGCAAGCCAGGTGACGGCTTCCGCATCGCCATGTCGGTGCTCGACGTGTTCCGCTCGACCGTCGGTGCAGCAGCGCTCGGCTTTGCCCGCCGGGCGCTCGAAGAAAGCATCAGCAGAGTGGCCGAGCGCAAACTGTTCGGCGCACCGATGGCCGAATTGCAGATGGTACAGGGTCACATCGCCGACATGGCCCTCGACGTCGATGCGGCGGCGCTTCTGGTCTACCGCGCCGCCTGGACCAAGGACATGGGCGCGGCGCGGGTGACACGCGAGGCGGCGATGGCAAAACTGTTCGCCACCGACAAGGCGCAGGAGGTGATCGACAGGGCGGTGCAACTGCATGGCGGCGACGGCGTGCGCAAAGGCCACATCGTCGAAAGCCTGTATCGCGAGATCCGCGCGCTGCGCATCTATGAGGGTGCCTCCGACGTGCAGAAGGTGGTCATCGCGCGGCAAGTGATGGGCGCGGCCTGACGGCGGGAAAATTGACGGGCATTCGATTTTGAGACTTGGTTTTCAGGAATACCGGGAGGCTTCAAATGCATGAGATTCTGCAGCCGGAAGGCTGGGCCAAACCGGTCGGCTACGCCAATGGCGTCGCGGCGCGTGGACGGCTCATCTTCGTCGGCGGACAGGTCGGCTGGAACGGGCAGTGCCAGTTCGAAACCGACGACTTCGTCGGCCAGGTGCGGCAGACGCTGCAAAACATCGTCGCTGTGCTGGCCGAGGCCGGTGCCGAGCCGCGGCACATCACCTCGATGACCTGGTATTTCACCGACAAGGCCGAGTATCTCGCCAATCTCAGGGGGCTCGGCGAAGCCTATCGCGAGGTCATCGGCCGGCATTTCCCGGCGATGGCCGCCATGCAGGTGATGGCGCTGGTCGAGGACCGCGCCAAGGTGGAGATCCAGGCCACCGCTGTGATACCGGACGAACTCGTTCGTCCGGACTAAGTTACCCGCAGGCCCGCCTTTCTCAAAATCGGCAGCACGTGGTCGCAGAAATAGGGCAGCTCCTGCGTGTAGTTGACGAAGGAGAGCGCGATGCCCTGATAGCCATGCCCTGATATGGCGGCCATTTCGGCGGCGATCGTTTCCGGCGTTCCGACCAGCGGATAGGTGCCGGCGCCACCGGCGAAGCGTTGACGATACCGGTCATAGGCATGCGGGTCGTGCGACTGCGAGAATTCCTTCTTGCCGGCCATATGGGCGTCGACCGCGTCATGGTCGGCCAGATCGACCGCGTAACGCGTGTAATAGGCCTGCGCCTCCTCCATGGTCGGGCGGCAGACGACATGCGCAACGGTGTAGACGCCGACATCGCGGCCGGCCTTGTCGGCGCGCTCGCCGATATCGGCGACATGCTTGCCGGCATCGCTCATCTGGGAAAAGGTCGTGAACAGATAATCGCACCGGGCGGCGGCGAAGTCGCGGCCCGGCCCGCCGAAAGCGGCATTCATAGTCACCGGGCGAGGAAGCTGCAGACTGGCCGGCCGGCTCACCGCTTCCTTCAGGCGATAATAGGTGCCTTCATAGTCGAGCGGCCCGGCCGATGCATAGAGCTTTTCAAGAATCTCGATCCACTCGGCCGCCTGGTCGTAGCCCTTCTCGACCAGCGGCGTGCCGAACATGCCGAATTCCTTCGGGTTCCAGCCGCAGACGATGTTGAGCCCGGCGCGGCCCTGGCTGATGTGGTCGACCGTCGCCAGCGCCTTGGCGGCATAAAGCGGATGCACCAACGGCACGTGCACGGTCATGAACAGGCCGATCCGGTCGGTGGCCACCGCCAGAGCTGCCGCCCAGGTGAAGGTTTCGAACGACCATTCGCGCACCTTGTTGCGGCCGCCAAAGCCGCGCCAGCGCGCGATCGGCAGCATGAATTCCAGCCCGGCGCGGTCGGCGATTTGCGCCGCCGTCAGATTGTCCTGCCAGCTTGCCGTCCAGCGTTCCGGCACATCTGATATGGCGAGCCCGCCATCGGCGTTGGTCGAAAAGACGCCGAGCTTCAGTTTGTTCGGGCCGTGCAGGGGATGCGCTTTGATCATCTCGGGAACTCGCGGCGGGAGGCCACACGCTAGGCTCGCGGTAAAATATTTCAAGCCTGAAATAGCTTCGCCTCGCCGCCGATTGCGGATATGAGTTTGGGCCAGACGACAAAGGGGATCGGCATGAGCGAATTCCGCCAGAAATGCATCGGCAAGGCAAACCTCGTCG
The DNA here is from genome assembly GCF_007003935.1 of Mesorhizobium sp. WSM4310. NCBI lineage: Bacteria > Pseudomonadati > Pseudomonadota > Alphaproteobacteria > Hyphomicrobiales > Phyllobacteriaceae > Mesorhizobium > Mesorhizobium sp. WSM4310. Next base: position 7,801 of record NZ_VFTA01000066.1, on the reverse strand, counting down.
GTTCGTTTGCCGCCATTCCCCATCCGGTCGCGGTCGAAGTGATGGCGCTGTCGGGCCTCGACTTCCTCTGCATCGACTGGGAGCATGCGCAGATCTCGCGCGACATGATCGAGACCATGGTGCGCGCGGCCGACGTTCGCCGCGTGCCGGCGATGGTACGCGTTCCCGGCCATGCGCCGGAAGCCATCCAGGCGGCGCTGGACAGCGGCGCGCAAGGGGTGCTGGTGCCGCGCGTCTCGACCGCCGCGCAGGCCGAAGCAGCAGTGAAAGCCTCGCGCTATCCGCCGCTGGGCGAGCGTGGCGTCGGGCCTGGCCGAGCCGCCGGCTATGGTTATCGCATTCCCGAATATCTTGCCGGCGCCAACGACAGAACCGTCGTCGCGGTTCAGGTCGAGACAGCGGCGGGGCTCGCCAACATCGATGCGATCGCGGCCACCGACGGCGTCGACGTGATCTTCGTCGGCCCGGGCGATCTTTCGGTGTCGATCGACGCGATCGGACCGCAAGGCGCCGACAAGCTCAATGCGGCGATCCGGACAGTCATCGGCGCGACGGTCGCACGCGGAAAGACATCAGGCATATTTTGCGCCAGCCCACAGGCCATCAGCCGGTGGGCAGCCATCGGCGCGAGTTTCTTCGTGCTGGCCAGCGACACGATGTTTCTGGGCGCCGGCGCCGAGCGCCACGCCGCCGGGGCCCCGCGACGAATTGGCATAGACAGGCGCGGCCAGACAAAAAGGCGTATCGCCGGAGCAACACGCAAGCCAAGCTTTTTAAGCTTAAAACTTTCGCCTTGAAATGCGTCCCACTTTGGATAAGCATTCAAGATCGATGACGGCGGCCGTGCCGCAGGGGTTGCCGGCCAGTCCATCGTGGTGCTTCGGGGGGTTCAGTCCTTGTCGTTCATGCTGCCCCAGTCATCATCCAGCGCGCGCTGTGCTTTCGACGGCGTGCGCTGCCAGATCCGCGATCCGCGTACAGAGACCATCGCCAACCACGCGCGCAGGTCGCTGCCATGAATTGACGCCCCGCTGGGAGGTGGGACGGCAAGAAACCGTGCGGGGCGAGCCCGCCCGATCAACAACCAGAGGGGATACCCCAGAGGGAACACCAAATGAACCTGACACGTCGCAATCTCATCCTGCTTGCCGCCGCCATCGGCATCGCCGCCGGCCCCGCCACGGCTTACGCCGCCGATGTGCTCAATGTCGGCGCCTATCCGACCAATCCGCCCTTCGAGTACAAGAACGAGAGCGGCACCTTCGAGGGCTTTGAAGTCGACATCGTCAACGAAGCCGCCAAGCGCATCGGCATGACCACCGATATCGCCGATCTCGGCTTCCAGGCGCTGTTCGCGGCCACCACGTCGAAGCGCATCGATGTCGCCATCTCGTCGATCACCATCACGGCCGAGCGGCTGAAGTCGCAGTCTTTCACCCAGCCCTACTATGATTCCGACATGGGCATTGCGACGAAGACCGACAGCGCTGTTAACACCGAAGCCGACCTCAAGGGCAAGATCGTCGGCGTGCTCTCCGGCTCGACCGGCGAGACCTGGGTCAAGGCTCATCAGGAAGCCGACGGCTTTAGCGATGTGAAGGGCTATGACACGCAGCAGAACCTGCTGCTCGACCTCAGCGCCGGCCGCGTCGACGCCGCCGTCAGCGACATTCCGGGCATGGAATACTCCTTCACCAAGATGAAGGATCTGAAGGTCAAGCAGCGCATCAAGACCGGTGAACAGTACGGGCTGATGATGACCAAGGACCACCCGCTGCTCGGCAAGCTCAACGACGCGCTGACCGCGATGAAGAAGGACGGCACGCTGGCCGCGATCCACAAGAAGTGGTTCGGCAGCGACGCGCCGGCCGATTCTTCGACCGTCAAGGAAATGCCGCTGCCGAAGGCCTGAGCGGAGATGCACTGAAATCGTGCCGGCTTTCCAGGCCGGCACGATTCATTTCACGCTTTCGCACTGCCGCGCGGACCGTCTCGCCATGGGCGAGGTCGATTGGTTTCAACTTTGAGCACCCCTTGCTCTGGGGTTCGGGAACGCTCCCATGTCGCTGATCGACACCTTCTTCAATCCCGACGTCATCATGGCCAGCCTGCCTGCGCTGCTGCGCGGCTTCCTGAACACGCTGCTGCTTGGCATTTTGAGCATCGGCATCGGCATCCCCATCGGCCTGCTGATCAGCCTGGTGCGGCTCTATGCGCCGAAGCCGCTGCGCTGGCTGGCGGTCGCCTACACCGACATTTTTCGCGCTCTGCCGGTGCTGGTGGTGCTGATCCTGATCTACTACGCGCTGCCCTTCCTCGGCATCCGCCTGTCGTCCTGGGCGTCCGCGGTGACGGCCTTCGCCTTCATCATGTCGGCCTATTCGGCGGAAGTGTTCCGCTCCGGCATAGAAAGCATTCCGAAAGGCCAGTTCGAGGCGTCGCAGGCGCTCGGCCTGCCGTTCCTCTTGACCTTGCGCAAGGTGGTGCTGCCGCAGGCGATCCGCGTCGTCATCCCGCCGATGACCAGCAATTGCGTCTCGATGTTCAAGGACACCTCGCTCGCCTCCACCGTGGCGCTGCCGGAACTCCTGAAGGAAGCGACCAACGCGCAGTCGCTTTACGCCAATCCCTCGCCGCTGATCGGCGCTGCACTGGTCTATCTCATCTTCCTCTGGCCGATGGTGCGCCTCGTCAGCCTGCTTGAAGACCGCTTCAAGACCGAGAAGGCGCGCTGACCTCGCCAACCGTTCTCCACCCGCCAAATTCTTCGCAGGAGCCTGCCCGTGAACAAGCACCAAACCGACAACGCGAACGCCGCAGCGTTCCCCGTCGACACCATCCGCGCCATGTTTCCCGCCCTGCAGCGGGCCGGCGATTTCATCTTCATGGACAATGCCGCCGGCGCGCAGATCCCGCAGAGCGTGCTCGACGCGGTGACCAACCATCTGGTTTCGCACAATGTACAGCGCGGCGGCCGCTATGGCCGCAGCGTCACCGTCGACCAGTCCGTCGCCGACGCCCGGACAAGCGTGGCGCTGCTGATCAACGCCTATAGCCCGGCGGAAATCTGCTTCGGCATGAACGCCACCTCGTTCATCCGCCTCGTCAGCCTCGGCATCGGCCAGATGCTCTCGGAACGCGACGAGATCGTCATCACCGACATGGACCACGACGCCAACATCGCGACCTGGCTGGCACTGGAATCCGCCGGCGCCAAGTTCAAATGGTGGCGCATGCGCGAGGACGGCAATCTGCATGTCGACGATTTGCGCCCGCTGGTTTCTGACCGCACCCGCCTCGTCGCCTGCACGGTCACCGCGCACTCGATCGGCTCGATCGTCGACGTCGCCTCGGTCGCCAGGATCGCGCATGCGGCCGGCGCCGAAGTGTTCCTCGACTGCGTGCACTACGGTCCGCACGGGCTGATCGACGTGCAGGCCTGGGATTGCGACTATCTCGTCTGCTCCGGCTACAAGAATTTCTCGCCGCATATGGGTTTTCTCTGGGGCCGCTTCGATACGCTCAAGCGGTTGCCGACTTTTCGCGAGGACTTCATCCCCGACGAGCCGCCCTACAAGGTCGAGGCCGGCACCTTCATCTACGAGAACGTCTCGGGCATGGATGCGGCCGTGCAGTATCTGGAACTGATCGGCCGCAATCTGGCCCCCTCCAACAACCGCTCGCGGCGCGAAAACATCGTCGCCGGCATGGGCGCCATCCGCGACTACGAACTGCTTTTGGCGCGCGAGATGCTTGCCGTGCTGAAGGGCTGCGGCGCGACGATCTATGGCGTCGCCGACGAGGCCCGCATCAATGAGCGCGTGCCGACCTTCTGCTTCAACATCGGCAAGCTCTCACCGCAACGGATCGTCGAAGCAATGGCCGAGATGCAGATCGGCATCCGCGACGGCCACATGTACGCGCCGCGGCTGATGAAGCGCCTCAATTTGTCGATGGACAGCGGCGCCATCCGCGCCTCGCTGGTGCATTACAACACGGTCGAGGAAGTGCACAAATTCGGCGAGGCGCTGCGCGCGATTATCGCCAGGCTGTCTTGAGCCTGGACCTTTGGTCCGACCCTTGCATGGGAGTCGGTTGCGGTTCCTCGACGTCGTCATCCTATGGCGAAGCAGGAGCGAAGCGACGCGGCGCAGACCATAGGATGACGAAATCCGAGGTTCAGGCGGCCTTCTTCTTCGCCAACCTGGCCTTGACGCTCGCCACGTCGGCGCGCGGCGTCGCGGCGAACAGCGTCTTGGTGTATCTGTGCTTGGGGTCGGCGAAGACCTCGTCGCGCGGGCCGTATTCGACCGCTTCGCCGAAATACATCACCATCACGTCGTCGGCGATGTAGCGCACGACCGACAAATCATGGCTGATGAAGACATAAGTCAGCTGGAACTCGTCCTGCAGGTCGGCGAGCAGGTTGAGCACCTGCGCCTGCACCGAAAGGTCGAGCGCCGAGACCGGCTCGTCCAGCACCAGCAGGCTCGGATTGAGCATCAGTGCGCGGGCGATGGCGATGCGCTGGCGCTGGCCGCCTGAGAACATATGCGGGTAGCGGTTGTAGTGCTCGGGGCCAAGGCCGACCTTCTTCAGCATCTTCATGGCGAGGTCGCGCCGTTCCTCGGCCGGCTTGTTGGTGTTGATGAGCAGCGGTTCCCCCAGCACGTCGCCGATCTTCTGGCGCGGGTTGAGCGAGCCGTACGGGTTCTGGAAGACGATCTGCACCTTGCGGCGCATCTCCTTGGTCAATCCGCTCCTGGCGATGTCGACCTTGTTGCCGTCGATGAACAGTTCCCCCGAAGTCGCCGGATCGATCAGCGTGATGATGCGGGCGAGCGTCGACTTGCCACAGCCGCTTTCACCGACGATGGCCAGCGTCTTGCCCTTGTCGACGCTGAACGAGACACCCTTGACCGCATGCACGGTGCGCTGCGCGCGAAACAGCCCGCCGCCGACATGGTAGTCGCGCACGATATTCTTGCCTTCGACGACCTTGACGCTCATGCGGCGGCTCCCGAGGGCGCCGGCTCGAACAGCATGTCGGAGACGGTCGGCAGCCGGTCACCCACCGCGTTCTCCGGCAGCGCCGACAAAAGCGCGCGGGTGTAATTGCTCTTCGGCTGCTCAAACAGCGACAGCACGTCGGCCTCTTCCATCTTGCGGCCCTTGTACTGGACGATGACGCGGTCGGCGGTCTCGGCCACCACGCCCATATTGTGGGTGATCATGATCAGGCCCATGCCGTATTTGGCCTGCAGAGAGACCAGGAGATCGAGGATCTGCTTCTGGATGGTGACGTCGAGCGCGGTAGTCGGCTCGTCGGCAATCAAAAGCTTCGGATTGCAGGCGATGGCAATGGCGATCATGACACGCTGGCATTGGCCGCCCGACATCTGGTGCGGGAACGAGTTCAGCCGTTCCGCCGGCTCGGCAATGCCGACCTGGGTGAGGAGTTCGATGGCGCGCTCCCGGCGCTGCGCACCGTCCATGCCCATATGGAAACGCAGCACCTCCTCGATCTGGAAGCCGACGGTGAAGCAGGGATTGAGGCTGGCCATCGGCTCCTGGAAGATCATCGACATGTCCTTGCCGACGATCTTGCGCCGCTCGGCAGGGCTCAGCTTCAGAAGATCGCGGCCATTGAAGCTCATGCGGTCGGCCGTGACCTTGGCGGTCCATGGCAAGAGGCCCATCACCGCCAGCATCGAGACCGACTTGCCAGAACCGGATTCGCCGACGATCGCCAGCACTTCGCGCTCGTCGACATGCAAGGAAACGCCATCGACCGCCCGGAACATACCTGATGCGGTCTGGAATTCGACGACGAGGTTCTGGATGTCCAGCAGCGCCATCACGACCTCCTCAATTTCGGATCGAGCGCATCGCGCAGACCGTCGCCGATCAGATTGATGGCAAGCACGGTGATCAGGATCGCCAGACCAGGAAAGGTCACCACCCACCAGGCGCGCAGGATGAATTCACGCGCCGAGGCGAGCATCGTGCCCCATTCGGGCGTCGGTGGCTGGGCACCGAGGCCGAGGAAGCCGAGGGCGGCCGCTTCGAGGATGGCGTTGGAAAAAGACAAGGTGCCCTGGACGATCAGCGGTCCCAGGCAATTGGGCAGGATGGTGCGAAGCATCAGCCTGAGATGCCCGGCGCCGGCGACCTTCGCCGCCACGACATATTCGCGGCTCTTCTCGGCCATCACCGCGGCGCGCACCAGCCGCGCGAAATGCGGCTGCAGCACGAGCGCGATGGCCAGCATCGCATTGAACAGGCCGGGACCGAGGATGGTGACCATCACCAGCGCCAGCAACAGCGACGGGAAGGCCAGGATAAGGTCCATGACGCGCATGATCGCCACGTCGACCCAGCCGCGGAAATAACCGGCCAGCAGGCCAAGCGTGATGCCGCCGATGAGCGCCAGCGAGACCACGACCGCGCCGATCAGCAGCGAGAAGCGCGCGCCGTAGAGCAGGCGTGAAAGGATGTCGCGCCCAACCGGATCGGTGCCGAGCAGATATTGCGAGCTGCCGCCTGCCTGCCATGCAGGCGGCCGCAAGAATGCGGTCTTGTCCTGGATGTCTGGCGCGTAGGGGGCCAGCAGCGGCGCAAAGAGCGCCGCCAGCACCAAAAGGAGGAAGACGAACAGGCCTATAACGGCGCCCCGGTTCACCGAGAAATAAAACCAGAAGGTCCTGAGACCGGTGAGGCGATCCGGGTTGCCGGCGGCCATCGGGGCGATTTCGGTCGACTGGCTCATCACGCCGCCCTTATGCGTGGGTTGATAACGGCATAGAGCACGTCGACGATCAGATTCACCGCCATGACGATAAGCGCGATCAAGAGCAGGCCAGACTGCACGACGACATAATCGCGCTTGGATATGGATTCGACCATCCACCTGCCGATGCCGGGCCACGAGAAGATCGTTTCGGTAAGGATGGCACCGGCGAGCAGCGTACTAACCTGCAGGCCGATGGTGGTGACCACCGGGATGAGTGCGTTGCGCAGGGCATGCACGCCGATGACCCGGGCCGACGAGAGCCCTTTGGCTCGGGCTGTCCGCACATAGTCCTCGCCCAACACCTCGAGCATGGCGGAGCGCGTCTGGCGCGCTATCACAGCCAGCGGAATGGTGCCGAGCACAATCGTCGGCAGCACCAGATGGCGCAATACCGAGCGAAATGCAGCCCATTTGCCGTAGAGCAAGGTGTCGATGGTCATGAAGCCGGTGATCGGCTTGAAGAAGTACTGCAGGTCGATGCGGCCGTTAACCGGCGTCCAGCCGAGGTAACCGGAGAAGAAGATGATCAGCAGCAGGCCCCACCAGAAGATCGGCATGGAATAGCCGACGAGCGCGGTGCCCATCAGCGACTGATCGAACCAGGAGCCGCGCTTGACCGCCGCGAAGATGCCGGCCGGAATGCCCAGTACCATGGCGAAGATCATGGCAAAGAACGACAGTTCCAGCGTCGCCGGGAAGAGCGTCTTGAACTCTTCGAGCACCGGGCGCTTGGACGAAATCGAGACGCCGAAATCGCCGGTCACGACCTCACCGACATAGCGTGTGTATTGCTGCCAGATCGGCAGATTGTAGCCGAACTGCTCCTTGAGCTCTTCATAACGCGCCGGCGCCACGCCGTGTTCACCGGCCATGGCAAGAATAGGATCGCCGGGCAGCAGCCTGACGAAGGCGAAGGCGCAGATCGTGATGCCGACAAGCGTCGGGATCAAAAGTGCAATTCGGTGGAGGATGTATTTTAGCATGATGTAGGGGGGCGGCGCTTCATTG
>NZ_VFTA01000065.1:0-17105 GCF_007003935.1 Mesorhizobium sp. WSM4310 | reverse complement strand
CCCCCCCCCCCCCCCCCCGCTCTATAGTCTTATTCGGCCTTGTCAACGCCGTCGAAGCGGTGAATGCCGAGCGGATCCATCTTGAAACCGCTGACATTGTTGCGCACGACCGCATAGACTTGGCTATGGACCAGCAGGAAGGCGGGCGCTTCCTTGGCGAAGATCACCTGCGCCTGCTCGTAGAGCTTGGTGCGCTCGGCCTGGTCGCTGGTCTTCTTGGCCTTCTGGATCAGATCCTCGAAGTCCTTGTCGCACCAGCTCGAGTAGTTCGACACGCCGATGGCGGAGCAGGCGAACAGGGTGGCGAAGAAGTTGTCCGGATCGCCATTGTCGCCGGTCCAGCCGATCTGGAAAGCGCCTGGACGGTCCTTCTTCTTGCCTTCCGAGCGATACTTGGTCCACTCGTAGTTGACGATCTCCGCCTTGACGCCGACCTTGGCCCAGTCGGCCTGGATCAGTTCGGCAGCGCGCTGGAAGTTCGGGTTGTACGGGCGAACGCGGTCGGATGCCCAGAGCTGGATTTCCTTCAGGCCGGCGTCGGCCAGCACCTTCTTGGCCGCTTCCGGATTGTAGGCGTCGGTCTTCACATCCTTGTTCCACGACCACATGGTCGGCGGGATCAGGTTTTCGGCAGGCGTGGCGCCGGCATCCTGGAACAGCGACTTGATCAGCGATTCCCGATCGATCGCCTGGTTGAGCGCATGGCGCACCTCAGGCTTGTCGAGCGGCGGGATGGTGGTGTTGTAGCTCATATAGCCGATGTTCAGGCCGGCCTGGTCCATCAGGGTCACGTCCTTGTTGGCCTTGATGGTGGCGATGTCGGCCGGGTTCGGATAGGGCGCGATGTCGCATTCCCCGGCGAGCACCTTCTGGGTGCGGGCGGTGGCGTCAGGCGTAATGGCGAAGACGAGATCGTCGATCTTTTCCTTGCCCTTGAAATAATCCGGGTGGGCCGCGTAGCGGATGACCGAATCCAGCTGGTAGTCGACGAACTGGAACGGACCTGTGCCGATCGGCTTGGTCGAGAAATCGGCCATCTTGCCGGACTTCTCCAGTTGGTCGGCATATTCCTTCGACACGATCGAGGCGAAGTCCATGCCAAGGTTGGCCAGCATCGGCGCGTTCGGCTCAGTCAGCGTCAGCTTGACGGTCAGGTCGTCGACCTTTTCCCACTTGGCGACGTATTTCGGCATGTCCATGCCGGTGTAATAGTCCCAGGTCAGGTTCGGCAGATACTTGTCGCCGTTCCAGGGGTTCGCCTTGTTGAACTGGCGATCAAAGGAGAAAACGACGTCGTCGGCGTTGAGGTCACGCGTCGGCTTGAAATAGTCGGTGGTCTGGAACTTGACGCCCGGATGCAGGTGGAAAGTGTAGACCAGGCCGTCGTCGGAAATCTCCCACTTGTCGGCAAGGCCGGGCTCGACTTCGGTGCCGCCATGCTTGAATTCGACCAGACGCGAATAGACGGTACGCGACGAGGCATCGAAGTCGTTGCCGCCGGTCGTGGTACCCGGATCAAAATTGGCAGGCGACGCTTCCGAGCAATAGACGAGCGTCTTTGCATTGGCCATGCCGCTGAGAACGCTTGCGGCCAGCAAAGCGGCCGCAAAAGCGAGTTTCTTTTTCATTGAGCACTCCCTGATGTTCTTCCAAGCCCCTCTAGCAGGCTCGCGAAGCGCGCATATAAGCACCGTTTTTCCGGCTTTGGAACACCCCGTTTGCTTACCCCTCGGGAAGCAGGAAAAAAATCCGCCGTTTTGCTAAATGGCAGAAAAAATTAGCAGTTTTTTCCACTCACGGGATTATTAACGACCGCATTTTTTTATTGATCTGACATATGGCGACATGGACGCCGCGTCCGCCCTCATCCGATCATCGATGCGGAAAGATGCCGGTTCCAAGTGTCGCCGGCGGGAAAGATTTTCGACGGCAAATCTTTCGGCGCCTTGCCGCTAGGGCAAGACTTGCACCGCCGCCGATAGAGGCAATACATAGACGGATATGCTGGCGGCACGGAGGACGTCTCTGTCAATTCGGAGGTGGGCGCGGCATAGGCGACCGAAACGGGCGAACAGGAATTGTCGAGGAGGAACGGGTGGCAAAAGCATCAAAGGCGCCGGTGAAAGCGTCGGCAAAGGCAGCCTCGAAACCAGCCGCCGCCGCCGCTGGCCAAGGTAAAGCCGGTGCCAAGACCTCGACCGCCAGCACAGGCGCAAAACCTGCCAAGACGGCACCGGCGGCCACCGCCAAGGCCGTTGCGAAGCCGGCGGCAAAAGCCGCCCCGGCAAAGACCTCAGCGACGAAAACTTCGCCGACGAAGACTCCAGCAAAGGCTTCTCCCGCAAAGGCTGGGGTAACAAAGGCCGCATCGCCAGCAAAGGCAGCGCTGCCATCGAAACCGGCGACGGCTGCCGCCAAGCGGTTGCCGAAGGCGCTCACGGAACTTGCCGCCGGCCTGCCGAAAAAGCCGTGGCTCAAGAGCTATCCAAAGAACGTGGCGGCCGAGATCGGTGCGTTGCCCTACAGTTCGATCGGCGATTTCCTGGTCGCCGCCTGCAAGCAGTTTTCCGCCCAGCCGGCCTTCACCTGCATGGACAAATCCATCAGCTATGCCGATGTCGAGCAGTTGTCGGCGGCCTTCGGTGCCTATCTGCAATCGAAGGGGCTGCAAAAGGGTGCGCGCGTCGCCATCATGATGCCTAACGTTCTGCAATATCCGGTGGCGATGATGGGCATCCTGCGCGCCGGCTATGTCGTGGTAAACATCAATCCGCTTTACACGCCGCGCGAGCTGGAGCACCAGCTCAAGGATTCCGGCGCGCAAGCCATCGTCATCCTGGAAAACTTCGCCAACACCTTGCAGGCGGTAACCGCCAGGACCGCGGTCAAGCATGTCGTGGTGGCGGCCATGGGCGACATGCTTGGCGGCCTCAAGGGCTCGATCGTCAACTTCGTCGTGCGCCGCGTGAAGAAGATGGTGCCGGCATGGTCGCTGCCCGGGCATGTCAAGTTCAACGCGGCGATGAAGGCCGGCGCCGGCCTTGGCTTCAAGCCGGCCAAGGTTGCGGCCGACGATGTCGCCTTCCTGCAATATACGGGCGGCACCACGGGCGTGTCGAAAGGCGCCACGCTGCTGCACCGCAATGTGCTTTCCAATGTCGTGCAGAACGCGCAGTGGATGGAAGACGCCTATACGATCAAGCCGAAGCCCGCGCACCCGAACTTCATCTGCGCGCTGCCGCTCTATCATATCTTCGCGCTGACGGTGAACGCGCTGATGGGCATGCAGCAAGGCGCTCGCAACGTGCTCATTCCCAATCCGCGCGATATTCCGGGCTTCGTCAAGGAACTCCAGAAGTATCCGGTCCACATCTTTCCCGGCCTCAACACGCTGTTCAACGCGCTGCTCAACAATGAGGACTTCCGCAAACTCGACTTCAAGCCGCTCGTGCTGACGCTGGGCGGCGGCATGGCGGTGCAGAAGGGCGTCGCCGAACGCTGGAAGGCGTTGACCGGCTGCCCTGTCACTGAAGGCTACGGCCTCTCGGAAACCTCGCCGGTGGCGACGGCCAACAAGTTCAGTTCCGGCGACTTCACCGGCACGATCGGCCTGCCGCTGCCGTCGACGGAAATCGCTATTCGCGACGATGACGGCAACAATTTGCCGCTCGGCGAAGTCGGCGAGATCTGCATCAGGGGACCGCAGGTGATGGCGGGCTACTGGAACCGGCCCGACGAGACCGCCAAGGTGATGACCAAGGACGGCTACTTCAAGTCCGGCGACATGGGCTTCATGGACGAGCGCGGCTACACCAAGATCGTCGACCGCAAGAAGGACATGATCCTGGTCTCGGGCTTCAACGTCTATCCGAACGAACTCGAAGAGGTCGTGGCCATGCATCCGGGCGTGCTCGAAGTCGCGGCGATCGGCGTACCGGACGAGCATTCGGGAGAAGTGCCGAAGCTGTTCATCGTCAAGAAGGATCCGGCCCTGACCGTGGAAGCCATCACCGCTTTTTGCCGCGAGAACCTGACCGGCTACAAGCGGCCCAAATATGTCGAGTTCAGGACCGAATTGCCGAAGACGCCAGTCGGCAAGATCCTGCGGCGGGCTCTGCGCGCCTGATGCACATCGCCCAAAAGTGACCTCGGTTTTGGGAGAACGACATGCACCAAAACAAAGAGCTGAAGCGCAGCGCGCTTTAGCGGGGGGCCGTCCCTCCGGCGACGAGGGACCGAGCAAGGATTTGCCAAGCCGCCGCCCGCGCCTCGACCCGGCGGAATTCATCAAGGCGAACATGCGCCTTGTGCCGGTGCCCAGGCTTGTCGAAATCCGGCTCTACACCGCCCACCCCGGCAGCGGGTTGAGACGGCTCGTCGATGCTGAAGACGATGCTGAGGCGGACGACGACGCGCCAGAGCCCCAACCGCCCTACTGGGCCTATGCATGGGCCGGCGGCGCGGTGCTGGCGCGCCACATCCTCGACAATCCGATGACCATGGCGGGCCGTCGCGTGCTGGACCTGGGGGCGGGTTCGGGCATTGTCGGCATTGCCGCCGCCAAGGCCGGCGCAAGCGAGGTGATCGCCGCCGAGATCGACCGCAACGGCGTTGCCGCCATCGGCCTCAACGCGGAAGCCAACGGCGTCGAGATCAGGATCGTCCACCAGGATATCACCACGGGTCCGCCGCCGGCCGTCGACCTCGTGCTTGCCGGCGACGTGTTCTACGGCCACGAGGTTGCCCTGCGTGTTACCCCGTTCCTCGATCGCTGCCTGGCAGCCGGTATCGAGGTGCTGGTCGGCGATCCCCGTCGCCATGACCTGCCGCTGTCCCGGCTGCGACTGCTCGCCGAATATCAGGTGCTGGATTTCGGCGACGCAAAAGACGCCGCACTGAAGCCGAGCGGCGTCTTTCGTTTCGAGACCGCACCTGCGCTGGCAGGAGCGATCAAACCGTCTCCTTGACCCGCGTCGACAGGAAGTCCGGCAGGTCGGCGACGGAATCGAGGACGACGTCGGCAATGCCGGCCAGAGATTCGCGCGTGCCGGTGCCGGACAGCACGCCCACCGCCAGGCCGCAGCCGCCGGCGCGCGCCATTTCGAGATCGTGGCGGTTGTCGCCGACCATGGCGATCTCCGCCGACTTCAGGCCGGTGAGGTCGCAAAAGGCCTGGATGGTGTCGGGCGCGGGTTTGGGATTGGCCACCGCGTCATAGCCATAGGCGGCGTCGAACAGCTGGGCGACGCCCAGCGTGACCAAGGTCTTTTCCGCGCCGCTGGTGGAATCGTTGGTGGCGACGCCAAGCCGGTAGGATCTTTTGTGCAGCACCGCCAAGGTATCGACGATGCCCGGCAGCGCCACCGCCATCGTCGAGCCCTGCACCGAGGTGATCTCGTTGAAGCGGGCGACGGCCAGCATCTGGTCTTCGTCGGACAGACGCGGGAACCACAGCTCGACGACATCCATGTTGGTGCCCGAGGCAAAGATCGAATCGGGCTTGAAGCGCCGGTTGGCGAAATCGAAGCCGGCGGCCGCAAGCAGCCTGTCGGCCTTCCAGCGGTCGCCATCGGCGGCATCCATGGCCATGAAATCGGCGACGCCGAGCCAGGTCGCGTTGAAGTCGACAAGTGTCCCGTCCTTGTCGAACAATATACCCTTGATGTCTGCCAAATCAGTCACTCCGAACCGCGCAATTGGTGGATGCGTTCCACAAGGCCCCTGGTCGAGGCGTCCCGGTTTGCGGCGCTTTCCTTGCCTTCCACGACAGGCAGCAGGCCGGTCGCCAGCTCCTTGCCGAGTTCGACGCCCCACTGGTCGAAGGAATTGATATTGAACAGCGTGCCCTCGACGAAGACGCGGTGCTCGTAGAGCGCGATCAGCCGGCCGAAGGTGCGCGGGTCGAGCTTGCGATAGAGGATGGTCACCGAAGGCCGGTTGCCGGAGAAGACACGGTGCGGCGCTATCTTGTCGACGTCTGCGGGCTTCATGCCCTTGGCCAGCATCTGCGCGCGCGCCTCGTCCAGCGTGCGGCCCTTCATCAGCGCTTCCGACTGCGCCAGGCAATTGGCGAGCAGCAGATCATGCTGGTGCTTCAGCTCCGGCTCATGGCCGACGGCCGCGGCAAGGAACTCGACCGGGATGAAGTCGGTGCCCTGGTGCAGGAGCTGGAAGAAGGCGTGCTGGCCATTGGTGCCCGGCTCGCCCCAGACCAACGGCCCGGTCGGCGTCGGCACCGGTGTGCCTTCAAGGGTGACGCCCTTGCCGTTCGATTCCATATCGAGCTGCTGCAGATAGGCCGGCAGCCGGGACAAGCGCTGGTCATAGGGGATGACCGCGCGGGCCGGATAGCCGCAGATCACGCGATGCCACCAGCCGACCAGCCCCAGAAGCGCCGGCAGGTTCCCGGCGAGCGGGGCGGTGCGGAAATGCTCGTCCATCTCGTGCGCGCCATCGAGGAAGGCGCGGAAATTCCGCGGACCGACGGCGATCATGACGGGCAGGCCAATCGCGCCCCAGACCGAATAGCGGCCGCCGACCCAGTCCCAAAAACCGAAGACGCGGTCCTGCTCGATGCCGAACTTGGCCACCAGGTCGAGCGCCGTCGAAACAGCGGCGAAATGCTTGCCGACCGCCTGCTTGCCGAGCGCCTTCTGCACCCAGTCGCGTGCCGTCTGCGCGTTGGTCATCGTCTCGACCGTGGTGAAGGTCTTGGAGGCGACGATGAACAGCGTGGTTTCGGCCTTCAGGCCCTTCAGCGTGTCATGGATATGGGCGCCGTCGATGTTGGAGACATAGTGCGCGCGCGGCCCGTCATGATATGGCGCCAGCGCCAGCGTCGCCATGGCCGGGCCGAGGTCGGAGCCGCCAATGCCGATGTTGACGATGTCGGTGATCTTCTTGCCGGTGGCGCCTAGCGCCTTGCCGGAGCGGATGGCATCGGCGAAGGCGCCCATCGCGTCGAGCACGGAAATGACGTCGGCCTTGACGTCCTGGCCGTCGACCGTGACGCCCTTGCCGCTGAGATTGCGCAGCGCCGTATGCAGCACGGCGCGGTCCTCGGTGATGTTGATCTTCTTGCCGGCGAACATGGCGGCGCGGCGGCCCTCGAGATCGGCAGCAGCGCCGAGCTTCTCCAGCAAGTCCATGGTGACGGCATCGACGGCGCATTTTGACCAGTCGAGCAAAAGGTCACCGTCGGTGGCTGAGAATGTCTGGAAACGTCGTGGATCGTCGGCGAAGGCCTGGCGCATGCTGGCAGGCGCCGCGGTGCGATGATCGCGCAAGGCGGCGAGCTGTTTCTGGAAGGCTGACTTATCCAATGGCGGGGAGCTCCTGGCGTTTTTCGACGTACTTTATCAGACCGGATGTTTCCGGCGCGTGTCGTCGCGACAAACCTATTGAGCCGAATTCCGTGCGGTCAATACGCGGCGATGCCGCATCGCATCACGATGCGATGACACAATGTGTCGATCCGGGCGGCCGCAGGGCTCCATTTCGGCTGAAGGATCACTGGCATAAATCCCAAAGATCAGAAAAATTGATTGGCGCAACCCCTTGTGCCACCCATACACTCGACTGGTCCAGCCAAATGAAAATGGCTGGCCATCCGAGGAAGATTTCCCATGCCACAGCGCAACGACACGGCCATATGGTCCGGCCTGTTCCGGATTTCGGCCGAATCCGGCCAAACCCTGCAGGCGCAGATCCGTCAGGCCATCGTGGCCGCCATTCTCGACCGTCAGATCGCCGCCTCGATGCCGCTTCCCTCCTGCCGCATCCTGGCCGAGAAGCTCGGCGTTGCACGCGGGACGGTGGTGCTGGCCTTCCAGCAGCTCGTCGACCAGGGGTTTCTGGTGGCGCGCGAGCGGCGCGGCCATTTCGTCAATCCCGACGTGCTGGCAACACCGGCCAAGCCGCACCAGAAAGCGCCCGACCAGGCCAATGAGATCGACTGGAAGGCCCGCCGGCAGATCGCCGCCAGCGATATGCCGCCGCCGGCCAAGCACGAGAACTGGATCAAGTCGTCCTATCCCTTCGTCTATGGCCAGTTCGACCCGGCGCTGTTCCCGACCGCCGAATGGCGCGAGTGCAACCGCATGGCGCTGGCGGTGCTCGAAATCCGCAACTGGGCGTCGGACATGGTCGACCGCGACGATCCGCTGCTGATCGAGCAGATCCAGGCGCGGCTCCTGCCCAGGCGCGGCATCTTCGCCAATCCCGACGAGATCATCGTCACGCTGGGCGCCCAGAACGCGCTCTACATGCTGGCTTCGCTGCTGATGACCAAGGGCTCGAAGGTGGCGATGGAAGACCCCGGCTACCCCGACGCACGCTCGATCTTCCGGCTTGCAGGCGCCGACATCCAGCCGGTGCCCGTCGACCAATCCGGCATCGTAACTTCTTCTATCCCCAACGATTCCGGCTTCGTCTTCGTCACGCCCAGCCATCATTGCCCGACCATGGTGCCATTGTCGGCCGAGCGGCGGCAGGACCTTCTGGCGCGCGCCAACCGGCACAACCAGATCATCATCGAGGACGGCTATGACAGCCAGCTTCTCGACGAGGCGCCGCAACAGGCGCTGAAGAGCCTCGATCGGTCGGGCCGCGTCGTCTATGTCGGCTCGATGTCCAAGACGCTGGCTCCGGGCCTGCGGCTCGGCTATATCGTGGCCTCTGCTGGACTAATCTCGGAGCTGAGGGCACTGCGCCGCTTCATGCTGCGCCATCCGCCGGCCAACAACCAGCGTGCCGTGGCGCTCTTCCTGTCGCTCGGCCATCACGAGGCGTTGGTGCGGCGTCTGTCCAGCGCCTTCGACGAGCGGCGCAAGCGTCTGGTCCATGCGATTTCCGCTTTCCTGCCGGAATGGCGCTCGACCGACTCGGCCGGCGGCACGTCACTCTGGCTCGAAGGCCCGCGCGGCACCGATTCCCGCGGTTTGGCCGAGGCCGCGGCCTCGCGCAGCGTCATCATCGAGCCGGGAGACCGCTTCTTCGACCGCACCGAAAAGCCTTCGCGTTTCATGCGGTTGGGCATTTCCTCGATTGCGCTGCAGCACATCGAGCCAGGCATCCGGGAACTGGCCACGGCCGCCGGACGCAGGCCCGCCGCCGCCTGATCCACGTATCCGATCCTTTGACCGGGGCCGCCCAATCGCGGCCCCGTTTCCTTTAGCGCTGGCATATGCAACCAGACCAGCTGGCTCATGGTCTGGGCCAATGCCGGCGGCATAGTCGTGGCACAAAGGGGAAGAAGCAGCCGATGGTGGACCAACCGCCGCCCTGTTTCCGAGAAAAGGTGGAGTGCCTCCATGTCAGTGGTTCTTGAAAAGCAGGAAGCGGCGGCGGATCAGCGCTCGCGCCGCTCCGGTGGACGCGAAGCGCGCCGCGCGATGCGGGCAGCGCCGCTCGCCGACGACATCAGGCCGGTGCGCGCCGGCCTCGAGGGCGGCAGCTACGGACCGTTGCGCGGCAACGACCAGGAGCGCATCCACGAGGCGGTGCTGACGCTGCTGGAGACGGTCGGTTTCGCCAATGCCATCCCCTCTTGCATCGAGGCGCTGACCAAGGCCGGCGCCACCTATGGCGATGACGGCCGTATCCGTTTCCCGCGCGCTCTGGTGCTCGATACCATCAAAAAAGCGGCACGCAATTTCACCTTGCACGGCCAGGATCCGAAACACGACATGGTGATCCAGGGCAAGCGCGTGCACTACGGCACGGCCGGCGCCGCCGTGCATCTGGTCGATGTCGAGAAGCGCGAATACCGCGAATCGCTGCTGCAGGACATCTATGACGCCGCCCGCATCGTCGACGGGCTCGACAACATCCATTTCTTCCAGCGGCCGATGGTGCCGCGCGACATTCCCGATCCGCTCGAAATGGACTTCAACACGCTCTATGCCTGCGTGACGGGTACGTCCAAGCATGTCGGCACCTCGTTCACGGTGCGCGAGAACGTGCAGCCGGCGCTGGAAATGCTCTATGCCATTGCCGGCGGCGAGGAGAATTTCCGCGCCCGGCCGTTCGTGTCGAACTCCAACTGCTTTGTCGTGCCGCCGATGAAATTCGCCGAGGACGCCTGCGGCGTGCTCGAGGCCTGCGTCGAAGGCGGCATCCCGATCCTGCTTTTGTCGGCCGGCCAGGCCGGTGCAACCGCTCCGGCGGCGATTGCCGGTGCCGTGGTGCAGGCCGTGGCCGAAGTGCTGGCCGGCCTGGTCTATGTCAACACCATCAAACCGGGGCATCCGGCAATCTTCGGCACCTGGCCGTTCGTGTCGGACCTGCGGACCGGCGCCATGTCGGGCGGCTCGGCCGAACAGGCGGTGCTGACCGCGGCCTGCGCGCAGATGGCGCAGTTCTACGACCTGCCGGGCGGTTCGGCCGCCGGCATGACAGATTCGAAACTGCCCGACATTCAGTCCGGCTACGAAAAGGGCATCACCGACGTGATGGCCGGCCTTGCCGGGCTCAACCTCGTCTATGAATCTGCCGGCATGCATGCCTCGTTGCTCGGCTTCTGCCTGGAAAGCCTGATCATCGACAATGACATGCTCGGCCATTGCCTGCGCTGCGTGCGCGGCATCGAGGTGACCGACGAAGCGCTGTCGATCGATACCATCGCCGAAGTCTGCCTGAATGGGCCGGGCCACTATCTCGGCAACGAGCAGACGCTGCGGCTGATGCAGACGGAGTATTTCTACCCGGCCGTCGGCGACCGGTTTTCACCGAAGGAATGGAACGAGAAGGGCCGTCCCGACATATTGCAGCGCGCGATCATCGAGAAGAAGCGCATCCTGGCCGAGCGTTTCCCGCGCCACGTCGCAAAACTGCTCGACGACAAACTGCGCGCCCGCTTCGGCGACATGATCAAGCTGCCGCGCGCCAATATGGGTGGATAGCCGGTTTGCTGACCGGCATCACCGCCTGAACATCAATGCCCTAGAGCGTTTCACCGTTTCATGGAAACGGCGAACCGCTCTAACTCTTTGTTTTGACGCAATTCCGGACGGAAAACCGCTCACACTTTTCCTGGAATTGCTCTAGGCTAGTCGGCGCCCAGCCCGTAGCGCTCGACGACCTCTGCATTGATCAGCTTGGCGTGCAGGGCCATCAGCACGATCTGGGCGTCGAAACTGTCGCCGGCTTCCACCGCGGCCTCGATCCGGCGTTCGACGTCCTGCCGCTGCTGCAAGCCATGCGCGCTTTCGAAGGTTTCCGGACCGGCGATGCAATAGCTGAACAGCCGCGCCACGTCCGGATAGGCCTGTGGCGGCGGCTCGTCGGGCCAGCGATCCTTCATCAGATTGACGATGGTGAGCTTCACGCCCTCCGGCACGAGGGCGGGATGCAGGTCGGCGCCGCGCAATGCCGCGTCGAGCTGCCTCAGGTCGCCCGAGCGGCCGAACATGCCGAGAAAGCCGAGGGAAGAGCGCCGTGCCGCCATGATCATCCAATCCGTTTCCAACCACTTAGGTGGTTGGCCAAAGGAATACAAAGTCAGCGAACGGCACGAGCCAAACTTACGGCGCAGTTGAGATCGCTCCGCCT
This sequence comes from Mesorhizobium sp. WSM4310, assembly GCF_007003935.1. NCBI lineage: Bacteria > Pseudomonadati > Pseudomonadota > Alphaproteobacteria > Hyphomicrobiales > Phyllobacteriaceae > Mesorhizobium > Mesorhizobium sp. WSM4310. The sequence goes on along the minus strand of NZ_VFTA01000065.1, from coordinate 5,555 downwards.
ATATCGCGCCGGTGGCGAAGCCATAGAGCACCCCGAGCACCGAGCAGACTGCCAACACCGGCAGCATGCCAACCTTGAAGCGGAATACGGCCAGCAATGCGCCAATCGTCAGGACCAGCGAAGGGATGTTGATTGAACTCAGCACCGGCACGTCGACGTTCATGCCGAATCCTTGCCTTTCATGCAGCTCGCGAAACAGCACGTGGAGCCCAAACCACACAGCCAGGTTCAGGATCACCCCGACGACAGCAGCGGTGATCGTCGCGAGCGCGGCGGACAAAGCCTTGTTGCTTCGCAAGTTCTCGATGTAGGGGGCGCCGAGAAAGATCCAGAGAAAGCACGGCGTAAAGGTGACCCATGTCGTCAACAGCCCACCCAGGGTCCCGGCAACGAGCGGATGAAGCGTGCCAGGCGCGCGAAACGCACCCATGAAACCGACGAACTGCGTGACCATGATCAACGGGCCAGGCGTGGTCTCGGCCATGCCGAGACCATCGAGCATCTCGCCAGGCTTGAGCCAGCCATAGGTCGTTACGGCCTGCTGCGCGACATAGGCGAGCACCGCATAGGCGCCACCGAAGGTCACCACTGCCATTTTCGAAAAGAAGATGGCTATGTCGGTAAAGACATTCCCGGGCCCGAACAAGGCCAACAGGCCGAGGACGGGCGTGAACCATAGCACCAGAAACACGGCGGCGATTTTGAGCGACCAGCCAAGGGTCGGCCTCGCATGAGCCGGTGTGTCTTCGCCCAGAGCTGTATCGGCATCGGCAACCTGCTTGCCGCCGACCTTGCCATGCCCGTTGCCGGCCATGAACGGCGCCAATCCGGCCCGACCGCCGATATACCCAATCACTGCGGCTGTGAGGATGATCAGCGGAAATGGCAGGCGGAAGAAGAAGATCGCGACAAAGGCGGCGGCGGCCAGCGCCACCATGACGTTGTTCCTAAGGGCCCGCTTGCCGATCCGCACCACAGCCTCAAGCACGACGGCCAGCACGGCGGCTTTCAATCCGAAGAACAGAGCCTGGACCGCGCCGACATTGCCGAAGATGGCATAGATCCAGCTCAGTGCCATGATGGCGACGACGCCCGGCAGCACGAACAGGCTACCAGCGACGAGCCCGCCTTTGGTCTTGTGCAGCAGCCAGCCGATATAGATCGCGAGTTGCTGAGCCTCGGGGCCTGGCAGCAGCATGCAGTAGTTCAGCGCATGCAGGAACCGCGTCTCGCCGATCCAGCGTTTCTCCTCGACGAGGATACGGTGCATCACTGCAATCTGCCCCGCCGGGCCGCCAAAGCTCAGTGCCGCGACCCGCGCCCAAACGCGGACGGCTTCGCCGAACGGAATGCCATGAGCCGGCGTTCCGGAAGGTCCTGCCGGCGTCGCCTTGATGCTCTCGGCCTTGTTCATCGGCTCGTCCCCGTTTGTTACCCGCGCTTGTTGCGGAAATATTGATAGAGATTGTCGAAGACGGGAGCGCCCTGGGCGACGCGTTGCTCGTCATCCTGATTGGCCATGGCGATCCCAGCGATCAGACTGGCAATGCCTGTTGCCTCTTCGCGTGCGAACTTGGCGTCCTTCAGATCGATATCGTGGACGATCTCCCCGATCGCCTGCAGTGCAGGATCAGTGAGACCCGCGCGAGCCAGTAACACTTCGAAGCTGCAACGATCACCCTCGTGCGTGAACTCGCCTTCGAACATGTCGAAACGCAGCTCCCCCGGGTTCGGGACGTAACCTTTGCCCGACACGAAACGGATCACAGCCGCTGGATCGATAAATCGACTGATCAGCCAACTGCAGGCTATGCGATCGACGTAGACACCTTCGCGCGTGACCCAGGTCCGCCCCTTGAGATCGGCAAGCGTCCCTGCATCGGTGTTGGCCGGCCCTTCGGTCATTTTCTTGTCCTCCGTCAGTTGGGCCTCCACTCCCGCAATCAGGCCCTCCACCGGCAGGCGACTATTGGCGCCGAAGAAATCGATGGTGACGACATCCTTGAGCCTTTTGCGCAGGCGGCCAATCTGCGTCCGTGCCTCGGCCCGTTCCTCCAGCGTGATGGCCGTTTCGAGCTTCGCGGCAAGCGATCTGGTATCCCTGGCAATCTCCTCGTAGTCGGCATCTCTCGCAGTATCGAACAGCGCCCGTGCCTGAGGATCCGACAGACCATCTACAAGGCGCGCTTCGCAGACCATGGCCTCGCCGCCGCCCTCGACGATCTCTTTCAGAAGCCATTCGAAATCCTCTTGCGTCTCGGCATTCGAGGGCAGCGCGTAGACCGTGCTCTTTACGGCCACCGCCCCAATACCTTGCAGTCGCCGCCAGATCTTGACCCTGAAATAAGCCGGCTTGCTGGGCAGCTGGTGGATCAGGAGCAGCCAACGCTGCTCCGCTGATATTCCGCCTTCATTCATAGGGATACCGTATCATCAGATATCGAAAAAGCAACACTTGTATCATTTTAGATTCGGGCGTAGCGTTCGCCTCCTCACTGACGTTGCGCACCGCCGAGCGAGGATATGATGCAGCACCAGATCATGCCGTTGCCTTTCAAGCCGCCCCGTCTTGACGGGCTTTCTGAACGGCTATTGGCAAGTCACTACGAAAACAATTACGGCGGCGCGGTCCGGCGTCTGAACGCAATCGAGCGTCGCCTCGATGGGCTCGATTGGGGAGCGGCGCCGGTATTCGAGATCAACGGGTTGAAACGGGAGGAGTTGGTCGCGGCCAACTCGGCGATCCTGCATGAGATCTATTTCGACGGCCTTGGCGGTTCGGGAGATGCGGCAGGCGATCTGGCCGCCACCTTGGAGCGCGACTTTGGCAGCGTTGCTGCCTGGCGCACCCAGTTCACGGCTTGCGCCAAGGCTCAAGCCGGCGGCTCGGGCTGGACGCTGCTCACCTGGTCCGAGCGCCATGGCCGGCTGACGATCCAATGGGCTGCGGATCACACCAACTGTCTGGCTGGCGGTATGCCAATCCTGGCGCTCGACATGTACGAGCATGCCTATCATCTCGATTTCGGCGCCAGGGCGGGCGCCTATGTCGACGCCTTCATGAAGAACATCCATTGGGGGCGAGTCGGCGAGCGCTACGGGCGTGTGGCCAGGAAGCAAGGCGGCGCGACCAATGCCGCTGCAAACGATCATGTAGTCGCCCCGGAGAATTTGCGCGGCTATATCGAGCGCCATGAGGATATCGTCGTGCTTGACGTCTGCCTCGCCGAAGATCTGGCGAAACGCAGCGACATGCTGCCAGGCGCGTTGATCCGCGCTCCAGAGACGATCGCCGATTGGGCCGGCGAGCTACCCAAGGACAAACCGATCGTCGTCTACTGCGTCTATGGCTTTCAGGTCAGCGGCGATGCCGTCGCCGAACTTCGCCGTCGCGGCTTCAATGCACTGACGCTCTCCGGCGGCATCGCCGCTTGGCACGCCATAGGCGCGCCAACGGTCCCGCTCACACTCACCGAAGGGAGATAAAGTCATGAAATGGGTCACGCGCGAACGTCCGGTTATCGACCGCATTGCCTGTCCCTGGCTGATTGCCCGCTTCATCGACAAGGAACCGGAATTTCTGTTCGTGCCGCCCGCCGAAGTGATGCGGGTTGCCAAGGAGACCGGGGCAACACCCTACGATGTGCCAGGCGTCGAATTCACGCATGTTGGCGAAGGCTGCAGCTTCGACACCTTCGTCTCGAAATACGGCCTCGATCGCGATGCTGCGATCGTTACGATCTCCGCGATCGTGCGCGGCGCCGACACTGATCGACATGACCTCACCCCACAATCGGCTGGACTGCTGGCGATTTCCATGGGTTTGCGGGACGTGACGCCCGATGACCATGAGGTGCTGAAGCACGGCTTTGTCATCTACGACGCGCTCTACGCCTGGGCCTCACGGCGCAAGTCAGAGACGCATAGCTGGCCGCCAGCAACGAAGCCGACTGCGGCTTAAGGAGGCCGCCCCGGAAGCCTGCGAGTTGAAACTCTGCTTGTGGGTCGGAATGAGGCGGAGTTCACGACCTATCGCCATCGGGGGGCAACAACCCGGAGAACGTCATGTGCGTTGGACCAAGTCGATGTCAGGAAGAGTTGAGGGCCTCGCGCCCACAGTCACTGGGTCATCCTGTGACCACCTTGCTGCATATTGGCCTTTTGACCAAGCGTTATGCGCCAGCCGGGGTCCCTCGACTGGCCGGGCCGCTGCTCGGTGGACAGCGATGACAGGCGATATTCTTTGTCCCTGAAGGGATCGCTTGACCAGCGGGGAGTTATTAGTGGTCACAGGTCTTCGCGAAACCAACGAGCAGAGCAAAACCGGGGAGCGGCCGCCGACGGTCTACCTTTATGCCGCACGCGCGCTCCGCGACTTCGGGGACGGGTTCGTGGCCGTGCTGTTGCCGGTTTACCTGGCGATGCTCGGGCTTGGCGCATTCGAGATCGGTGTGGTCGCCACGCTTGCCCTCCTGGGATCAGCCTTGATCACTCTTGGTATCGGGTTTCTTGGTGTCCGAACCAATCTACGTCGATTGTTGATCGGAGCGGCGGCCTTGATGACCGCGACCGGCCTCTTATTCGCGTCTTCCAGCACGACGGCTGTTGTTATGCTGGTCGCCTTCGTTGGAACGATCAATCCGTCCGCGGGCAGCGTCAGCATTTTTGTACCGCTCGAACATGCGGTTCTTGCAGGTTTGGTGTCGGACAAAACCCGCACGAGGATGTTTGCGCGCTACGGCCTTATCGGGGCGCTCGCTGCAGCGGCAGGTGCACTCGCTTCGGCCAGTCCCGATCTTCTGAGCGATTTCGGAGTGACCCGCCTCACGGCCCTCAGGGCGATGTTCGTATTTTACGCGCTTCTCGGCGTCGTGGGCGTCGGGCTCTATCTGCGCGTTCCCGTCGAAACGAAGAAGATGGAAGGCAAGCCGGCGGCTGCGCTCGGGCAGTCTCGCGGTATCGTCTACAAGATGGCGGCCTTGTTCAGCATCGACGCTTTTGCCGGAGGATTTGCCGTGCAGTCGCTTGTCGCTCTCTGGCTGTTCGATAAGTTCGGGCTATCGCTTTCGGCCGCGGGATTGTTCTTCTTCTGCACTGGACTACTTTCCGCCTTCTCACTGCCGGCGGCGGCGCGACTGTCCGAGCGCTTCGGCCTCATCAACACCATGGTGTTCACGCATGCCCCTTCGAGCGTTTGCCTGATCCTGGCGGCGATCGTGCCAAATCTCCAGCTGGCGCTCTCGCTGCTGCTGATACGCGCCGCGCTCTCCCAAATGGATGTACCGACGCGATCCTCCTACGTGATGGCAGTCGTCACACCACCGGAACGGCCGGCGGCCGCAAGTGTGACCTCAGTTCCGAGAAGCCTCGCGGCGGCCGCAAGCCCAGCCATTGCCGGCGCGCTCTTCGAAGCCGGCTACGAGGCATGGCCTTTGATCATCTGCGGCGTCCTCAAGATCATCTATGATTTTGCCCTGCTTTGGAGCCTTCGGCACATCAAGCCGCCGGAGGAGCAGTAAGACAAATGCTTGAAATGTGCTCGAAGACGGCATCGA
>NZ_VFTA01000064.1:0-21430 GCF_007003935.1 Mesorhizobium sp. WSM4310 | reverse complement strand
CCCCCCACGACCTCAGTTGAACAGGCACGAAACGGCTCGAACGGGCTTCCGGCGCCGTGCGCGGGAAGCCCCAGCAATGGAGAGCTGACTTGGCTATCCCGGCCTCCAATTCCCCGCCAGATCCAGTGCTCGTCGCTTTCAACCGCTTCGGGCTCGGGGCAAGGCCCGGCGACCGCGACAGGGTGGCCCACGACCCGCGGGGCTATCTGAAGGCGGAACTGCGGCAGCCCGACATCGCCCTGATCCCGCTCGACGATCCGGCCTATGCGAGCCTGCCGGGCAGCACGCCGGCCATCCAGGCCAGCATGGCGGCAAACTTCCAACGCAAGCTCGACCGCGAGCACATGGCCGCAGCCACGGCGCAGCCCGCAATGGCGAGCACCCAGGCCACGCCGGAACCGGTTGCGCCTGCCCAACCTGTTCCGCCGCCCGCGCCACCGGCCAAACCCGCGCCGCCAATCGAGGCCACGCTGTTTCGCGCCGAAGCCCAGGCGCGCCTCGACAAGGCTTTTGGCGCCGAGGCCGGCTTCGTCGAACGCCTGGTGTATTTCTGGTCGAACCATTTCTGCGTCTCCGTGGCGAAGGACAACATCGTGCGGGCGAGCGCCGGCGCCTTCGAGCGGGAAGCCATCCGCCCCTTCGTGCTCGGCCGCTTCGCCGACATGCTGATGGCGGTGGAGCGGCATCCGGCGATGCTGTTCTATCTCGACAACCAGCAGTCGATCGGCCCGGACTCCCGCGCCGGCAAGAACCGCCGGCGCGGCCTCAACGAGAACCTCGCCCGCGAGATCATGGAACTGCACACGCTGGGCGTCGGCAGCGGCTATACCCAGGCCGACGTCACCAGCTTCGCGCGCATCCTGACCGGCTGGACGATGGCGGGGCGCAAAGGCCGGCTTGGCGAGCCCGGCAGTTCCGTCTTCAACGCCAATGCACATGAGCCGGGCGACGCGGTGCTGCTGGGCAAGACCTATCCGGCCGGCGGCATGGGTCAGGCCGAGGCGGCGCTCAACGACATCGCCCGCCATCCGGCGACGGCGCAGCACATCGCCACGGAACTTGCCCGACATTTCATAGCCGACGATCCGCCGCCCGCGGCTGTCGCGCGCCTCGCCAAGGTTTTCGCCAAGAGCGACGGCAATCTCCGGGCATTGGCGGCGACCCTCATCGACATGCCGGAGGCCTGGTCGGCGCCTCTGGCCAAGATGCGCTCGCCTTTCGACTATATCGCCGCCATCCGCCGGGCGGCCGGTCCGGGTCCGGCGAACGATCCCGGCCAGTCGCTCAATTGGCTCAATGCGCTGGGCGAGCCGCTCTGGCAACCGCCGGGGCCGAACGGTTTTTCCGACCAGGCGGACAGCTGGACCTCGGCCGAAGGCATGAAGATCCGCCTCGACATCGCCTGGCAGGCGGCCCGCCAGGTCAAGGATATCGGCAATCCCAACGACATGCTCGACGCCGTCATCGGTCCCTCCGCCTCGCCGGAAACGCGGCAAGCGGTCGCCCGCGCCGAGTCCAAGCAACAGGGCCTGGCGCTGCTCTTGATGGCGCCCGAATTCCAGAGACGCTAGCGCCAGCGACAGGTCCGGCGCCGACATGGAGACCAAGTCATGAGCCTGCTGTGTGAAACCCCTCACCCTTCCCGCCGCGCCGTGCTGATGACCGGCGGCGCGCTATTTGCCTGGGCCTATCTGCCTCGTTTCGCCTGCGCCGCCGACAATCGCGACCCGCGCCTGATCGTCATCGTGCTGCGCGGCGCGCTCGACGGCCTGTCGGCGGTCGGTCCGATCGGCGATCCCGACTATGCCGGCCTGCATGGCGACATCGCTTTGTCGCTTGCCGGCCCGCACGCGGCATTGCCGCTCGATGGTTTCTTCGCGGTCAATCCGGCGATGCCGGTCTTTACGCGGCTGTTCAAGGACAAGCAGGCGGCGGTGGTGCACGCGGCCGCGACCGGCTATCGCGAACGCTCGCATTTCGACGGTCAGGACGTGCTGGAAAGCGGTTTCGCCGGGCCGGGCCACGTCGCCACCGGATGGCTCAACCGGGCGCTGGAGAGCCTGCCGGCGGGCGACCGCGTGGCGACGCTTGGCGGGCTGGCCGTCGGACCATCGACGCCGCTGGTGATCCGTGGCGCGGCTCCCGTGCTCGGCTGGGCGCCGCAATCGATGCCGGCGCCAGCCGGCGATCTCGCGGCGCGGGTTCTCGACCTCTACCAGCATCGCGATCCGGTGCTGGCGGTGGCCCTGCAAAACGGCCTTGATGCCGATCGCATGGCGCTCGACGACCACATCGGCGGCAACGTGATTGAGCGGAAGGATGGGGCGATGAAGGCGAAGGGTGGCCGCGGCAGCGCCGCCGGCATGCGGCAGGCCGCGCAAGGTGCGGCCAGGCTGATCGCGGCCGATGACGGGCCGCGTGTTGCGGCGCTTGCCTTCGACGGCTGGGATACGCATGTCAACGAAGGCGGCGCCACGGGCCGGCTCGCCACCTTGCTCGGCGGCCTCGACGGCGCCTTCGAGGAATTCGAAAAGGGTCTCGGCGAGCGCTGGAAGGACACGGCGATCGTTGCCGTCACCGAATTCGGGCGCACGGCGCGGATCAATGGGACGGTCGGAACCGATCATGGCACCGGCACGGTGGTGCTGCTCGCCGGCGGCGCGATCAAGGGCGGCCGCGTCATCGCGGACTGGCCGGGATTGAAGCCGGCGCAACTCTACCAGCAACGCGACCTCGCCCCGACCAGCGATGTCAGGGCGGTGTTGAAAGGCCTGCTCGCCGACCAGTTCGGCCTGTCCGCAGCCGTGCTCGGCGACAAGGTGTTTCCCGAGTCGGCGGCGGTGAAGCCGATGCGGGATCTCATCGCTTGAAGAAGCACGATGGCGTCACGACCGCCATCCTTGGGGAAGCGCCCACCCCGCTTCGCAGCCACCGCCGTGTCGATCCGCTCCGTGATCACCAGCGATGGTGCCAATGATGTATCGGTCGGATTATCAAGCGGCGGCGGCACTGGGCTTGGCCATGGGCAGCGCCTGCGAGCTGACACTCGACAGCATCAATGCGCCTGCGGCGACGGCAATTGGCAGAATGTATCTGCGAGCATGATCGAGTCCTCCAAGCGACGCCGCGACTTTCAGCGCGGCGTCGTCGAGCGTCGAGCATGTCGCCTCGGTCAGGCGGCCTCGACCTTGGCGGCCGGCGCCTCCTGCCCCCGCACCAGTTTGGTTACGCCGGCGAAGTCGAGCTTGCCGGAGCCGAGCACCGGCACTTTCGGGACGACGCGCACTTCGGCGGGCACCATCAGGTCCATGGCGCCATTGGCCTTGGCGAAGGCCAGGAACTCGGCACGTGTGGCGCCGGTAGCCTCGGTGATAAGAATGAGCTTCTCGCCCTTGCGCGAATCCGGCACGGAAGCGACCGCCGACAAAGAGCCTTTCCACACTTCACCCGCCAGCGCCTCGATGGCGGCAAGGGAGATCATCTCGCCGCCGATCTTGGCGAAACGCTTGGCGCGGCCGCGAATGGTGATGAAGCCGCCCTCGTCGACCGAGACGACATCGCCGGTGTCATGCCAGCCGTCGACCAGCGGTTCCAGCACACCCGGCTTCTCGGCGCGCAGATAGCCCGACATGACATTTGGGCCGCGCACGTAGAGACGCCCGCCTTCATCCACGCCGGGTACCGGATCCAGGCGGTATTCCATGCCGGGCATGATTTTGCCGACGCTGCCGGACCTGTTGTACATCGGCGTGTTGATTGCGATCACCGGCGCCGCTTCGGTCACGCCGTAGCCCTCGAGGATACGCACCCCGAACTTCTCCATGTAGGTCATGCGCGTCGCTGCCTTGACCGGTTCCGCGCCGGCAAAACAATAGCGTATCGAGCGGAAGTCGTAGGGGTGCGCTGTGCGGGCATAGCCGCTGAGGAACGTATCGGTGCCGAAGATGATCGTCGCGTTGGAGGCGTAGATCAGTTCCGGAACGATGCGGTAGTGCAGCGGCGATGGGTAGAAATAGACCGGCACGCCCGAGATCAACGGCAGCACCGTGCCGGCCGTCATGCCGAAGGAATGGAAGATCGGCAAAACGTTGAACACCTTGTCGCCCGAGTGGAAGTCGATGCGCGAGGCCGCCTGCGCGGCATTGGCCAGGATGTTGCGATGGGTGAGCACGACGCCCTTCGGCGTGCCTTCCGAGCCTGAGGTGAATAGGATTACCGCCGGGTCGTCAGGCTTGCGCGGCGCGCGCGGTGTCGACTTGCGCAACAGGCCAAGCAGCTTGTCCTTGAGACCGATGGTTGCACGCAGATCGTCGAGCCAGACGATGTCAACCGACCGGCCGATCTCCTCGACCACCGCGCCAAGCTTGGCCTGTTCGACAAACGCGCGGGACGTGAGCACGGTCTTCACCTCAGCGGCTTTGCAGGCGGAAAGGATGTTGGCGGCACCGGCGGTGAAGTTGATCATCGCCGGCACCTTGCCGGACGACATCACGCCGAGCAGCGTGGCGCACGAGCCGTTGGCGTTGGGCAGCATGATGCCGAGCGTCTGCTGATCGGCATAAAGGTTCTGGAATTTCTCGCCGAGCACGGCGGCCGCCGTCAGCAGCTTGCCATAGCTCAGCGAGCCGGTGACCGGATCCTGCACGGCGAGCCGTTTCATGCCGCGTTCATTCGCCGTCAGGATGATCTTTTCCAGCACCGTCCTGTCGATGTCCTGGGTGCGGAAGACGAGATCCGACATGACCTGGTAGAGTGCAGACCCCGCCGCGGCGCGGCGCTTGCGGCCTTTCAGCTCCGGCGGCACTTGCAGCTTGACCGGCTCCAGTATGGTCACCTTGACCTTCGGGAGCAGACGGCGGCGCACATGCTGCGACGTCAGCCGGGAGAACGGGCTTTTCTCCAGCCCGTCGATGCGGATCGGCACGACCATCGAGCCGGTCTTGTCCGCCACCATGGCGGCGCCATCATAGACCTTCATCAGCCCGCCGGTGACGGTGATGCGGCCTTCGGGGAAAATGACCAGCGGATCGCCGCCCTGCACGATCTTGATCAGCGTGCGGGTCGACATCGGCTTGGCCGGATTGAGCGGCAAGGCACGGGCGAGCTTCATGAACGGCTTCATCCACCAGGCCTGGGCTATGGCGTAGTCGATGGCGAAGACCGGCTCCTCGTCGGTCAGCGTCAGCGCCAGCGGACCGTCGAGGAAGCTGACATGGTTGAGCGCCAGGATCGGCGCCGTGCCGGCCGCCTTAAGGTTCTCCATGCCCTCGACCTCCAGGCGCAGGAAGGCGCGGAACAGGATGGAGACGAAATCGCGGAAGGCGTTGGTCGGCAGGAATTTCAGCATCAGCCAGGCGGCGACGGCATTGGCCGCGGCGAGGCCGAACAGGATGCCGCCGGTCGAGACTTTCGTCTGGATCGCGGCGACGAGGATGCCGCCGACGGTCATGAAGCCGGCATTGACGATGCTGACCGCGGCGACGACACGGGCGCGGCGCGCCTCGGGCGACCAGGCCTGCACGGCGGCGAAGGTCGGCACCACGAGGAAGGCGCTGGCGATGGCCATGCCGGCGAGGTCGATCGCCACACGGATGGTGTCTGGCCCGGCAAAGAACAGGGCAAGAGTTTGCGCCTTCGGCGAAGGCTGCATGCTCCAGATGGTCCAGGCCAAATGCAGGCCAAACAGCGCCAGCAGCGCCGTGCCGACCGGTGCGGGCAGCAGCACGATACGCCCCTGCGACATCCATGCGGCAATCGCCGAGCCGATGGCGATCGAGACGGCGAACACAGCGAGATAGACGGTGACGGCGATCTCGTTGCCGCCGAGCGAATCCTTGATCAAGGTCGGCAGGATCGAAAGCACGATGGCGCCGATCAGCCAGAACCATGAGGTCATCAGGCCGGCGCGCCAGATCCGCGTGTCGGTCCGCAGCTCGCTGACCTGGCGCCAGGTCGAGCGAAAGATGTTCCTGTCGATGACAAGGTCAGGTGCCGCGGAACCCGTGGGCGGAATGTAGCGGCTGACGAACCAGCAGCCGACGGCCAAGGCCATCATGATCGGTCCGAACACAGTGACGCCGATGCCATCGGCCGACACGACGCCGCCGGCGATGGTGCCGCCGAGGATGGCGGCAAACGTGGCCGACTCGATCCAGGCGTTGGCCTTAGGCAGTTCCTTGCGCTCGAGGTGATCGGGCAGGATGCCGTATTTGATCGGCCCGAACAGCGCCGAGATGATGCCGAACATCAGCAGCGCCGTCATCAGCACGGGAATAGACGACAGCGCGATGCCGACGACGGAGACACCCGCGGCGGCGATCTCGGCGAATTTCAGCCGGCGCGCGATCAGCGCCTTGTCGAAGCGGTCGGCGATCTCGCCGCCAAGCGCCGACAACAACAGGAAGGGCGCCATGAAGACGGCGCCAGCCAAAGTGACCAGCGAGGCCGCCTGGTCGGCTGCCAGCGTGAAGAGGATCAGGAACACCAGCGTGTTCTTGAGGAAATTGTCGTTGAAGGCGGACAGGAACTGCGTCCAGAACAGAGGCGCAAAGCGCCGGGACAACATCAGATGCGTGTTCATGGCGATTTCCACTTGGCGGAACCCTACGGCTATTCGCCGGAGGCCCTGCGGGTTGCAGGCGCTATTTCAAGCTCAGTGATAGTCATGAGCTGGTTAAACTTCCTTACAGTGCCCGATGTCCATATCGCGGCTTTCGGTCCGCCAGAAATGAACATCGTTCATAAGCGCATCCTATCACATCTTGAACATTGTTCAAGCGAAAAATGAACGTCGTTCATTGCACCTGGAAACGGAACTCGGAACCGGTGATGCCTCTGGTATCTCGGGGTTAGGGCGCCGAGGTTGCCGGACCTGGCCCGAGCGTCGCCACTGTCTTCAGCGCGCCGTCGAGCATGTCGCCCTTTTCGTCCTTCAGCGCCGCCTCGCGCAGGCGGCGGATCCAGTCGGCGGCATCGTCGCGGCCCTTGAGCATGGCAAGCGCCGACAGCACGCGGTCGAATTTGGACTGGGCGCGAACATGGGTGTCGCTGTAGCCCTTGATCAGCCGGCGGCAAATGAGGATTTCGACGGCGAGCGCATAGTCCTGGGGCACATGGGCGAGCGCCAGCGCGTACCAGCGATCGAGATGCGCGGTCTCGACCTTGTGTCGCAGCAGGACGCGGCGCCAGCGGCGCAGGCCGCCGATGAACCAGAGTGCCGCAAAGCCGGCAAAGCTGTCGGTGCGGATGCGGCGGCCATGGTTGATGCGGCGGTCGAGGAAGGCGGCAAGCTTCGGCCGGCTCTCGATATAGCTGCCCAGCCCCGCCGGCATCGTGCCGCAGAACTCCTCGATGCGCGGATGAAAATATTCGGTGACCTGCAGGATCGAACCTTCCTTGACGCCGACTTCCTTGCGCACGCGCCTGTCACGGGTCGAGCGTGTTTTCAGGTCGGCGACGCGGATCATGTCGTCATAGCACAGCGCGTTGGCGAGATGCTTGGCAGCGGCGATGGACAACGCATGGGCATGGTCGGCGCTGTCCAGTGCGACGGCCCGGTCGAGCCGGTCAAGATACTCGCTGCCATAGGCGATGTCCTGATAGTCGACGACCTTCCTCAGGCCCCGCAACGCCATGTCACGCACCGCCACGGGCATCAGGTCGATGCGGGCAGCGAGCGCCTGCCAGCCCTGCAGCAGGTTTTGCGGGCCGCTCACGCGCCCTGCGCCCAATGCGGATTCGACAATGGCCGGCCCTGCTGGCCTCGGCGCCGGTGCGGCCGTGCCGCGCGCCCGGTCATAGGCGGCGCCAAAGGCGGCGAGGCTGGCCTTGACGCCGCGGCCGCCGGCACTGACCGCCTGCTCGTAGCTTTCGCGCGTGAAGGGCAGTGCGTCCGAGCCCGCCAGCGCGCCAAGCAGGCTGGCCGAGATCATCGAACCATTGTCGGCGGCGATCTTTTCCATGTCGAAGGCGATGAAGCGCTTCGATGCGGATTCCGCCGTCGCATGCACCTTGGCAGATGAGGCCCGGCCGTCGCCCGGCTCGATCTTCTCCGATACCGCGGCGATGCGGTGCGAAGAGGCGATCAGCGTGGTGCGCTCCGGCGTGACGAAACCACGGATGATGGCACGGCCGGCTTCCATCAATTCGGCGGCGATCAATATGTCGACATCGCCTTGCGAGGGCGACAGCGCGAAGACCGGCAGCCGGCCGGTGTCCTGGGCCATTTCGACATAGTAGATGGTGGCGCCGGTGCGCTGCGCCACGCCGGCGACCGAGGTCGATTGCGCGACATAGCCATTGCGTTCGGCGACATCGGTGATCCAGTCGGCCAGCACGCCGCCGCCCTGGCCGCCGACCGCCAGCACGGCGAGCTTGATGACGCGCTGGTCGTCCTTGGCGCGGAATGGCGGGACAGCGTCAAGCATTGGCGAACGTCAGGCGCCGGCTTTCGCGGCGGCGCTGCAGAAGGCTGATCACCGCGCGACGCGCGGATTCCAGGAAACGGTCCCAGCGGCTCGGATTGTGGACTACATCGGCGCGGTAGAAGGACGGGCAGAGTACGGCGGCATCGGCGACCTCGCCGCAATTGCCGCAGCCGACGCAGTTCTGGTCGATCGATGCCACCGGATCGTCGCGCAGCGGATCGTCGAGCGACTTCACCGACAGTGACGGGCAGCCCGACAACCGCATGCAGGCGTGGTCGCCGGTGCAGATGTCCTCGTCGACACCGAATTTCGGTTTGATCACGCGCTCGCCGCCCTTGATCGCCTTGTCGACCAGCGGCTTTTCGCGGCGCTGGCGGTTGAGCATGCATTCTGACGAGGCGACGATGACCTTCGGCCCCTTCTCCTCCGTCGTCAGCGCCTCGCGCAACGTGTCCTGCATCTTGCCGACATCGTAGGTGCGGTCGACATGGCGCAGCCATTTGACGCCCATGCCCTTCACCGCCTCGGTGATCGGATGTTTTGTCGACTTGGTCTTGTTGCCGGCGCGCGATGACAGGATGTCCTGCCCGCCGGTAGCGGCCGAATAGAAATTATCGACGATGACGATGACGCCGTCATTCTTGTTGAACACGGCATTGCCGATCGAGGAGGTCAGGCCGTTGTGCCAGAAGCCGCCATCGCCGACGAAGGAGATCGAGCGGCGCTTGGCGTCGGGCGAATTGAACGCCGACGCCGAGGCCGGCCCCAGCCCATAGCCCATGGTGGTGGCGCCGAGCTCGAAGGGCGGCATGATTGAGAACAGATGGCAGCCGATATCGGAGGCGATGTGGTGCTTGCCGAGTTCCTGCTCGACAAGCTTGGTCGCGGCGAAGATCGGCCGCTCCGGGCAGCCGATACAGAAGCCCGGCGGACGGCCCGGCACCACATTGATCAGGTCCGCGGTGTCGACGCCGTCGCCGACCTTGTTGGGCGCGCGCACTTCACCGGGCAGCAGATGCGGCGCCTCGGCGCGCAGAAAGGCGCCGATGCCGTCGAGCATGACCTGGCCGGTGTATTCGCCGGCCATCGGCAGATATTCCTTGCCGACCAGCCTGGAGCCACGCCCGGCCTTGTGCAGCATCGCCGCGAAGGCCTGCTCGATGTAATTGGGCTGGCCCTCCTCGACGACCAGCACCGCCTGCTTGCCCTCGCAGAAGGACAGGAACTCGTCGTCGATCAAGGGATAGACGGCGTTGAGCACGTAGAGCGGCACGTCCGTCTCGCCATAGGTGTCGGCAAGGCCGAGACGCTGCAAGGCGCGGATGACGGAATTGTACATGCCGCCCTGCATGACGATACCGACCGAGCCGTGGTCCGAACCGAAGAATTCGTTGATCTTGCGGCTCTTTATGAAATCGACGGCGGCCGGCCAGCGCTTCGCCACCTTCTCCTTCTCATGCAGGAAGGAGGCGGGCGGAAGCACGATGCGGCCGGTGTCGCGGCGCGGTGCTTCGAGAGCATCGGCGACCGTCATCGGCGGCCGCTTGTTGTCCTTGGCGGTGAAATGGCCGTGAACGTGGCAGCAGCGGATGCGCACTTGCAGCATGACCGGCGTGTTGGAGGCTTCCGACAGCTCG
The DNA here is from genome assembly GCF_007003935.1 of Mesorhizobium sp. WSM4310. NCBI lineage: Bacteria > Pseudomonadati > Pseudomonadota > Alphaproteobacteria > Hyphomicrobiales > Phyllobacteriaceae > Mesorhizobium > Mesorhizobium sp. WSM4310. The sequence goes on along the minus strand of NZ_VFTA01000064.1, from coordinate 11,367 downwards.
AAGCCGTCCTCCACCGCCTTGACGATCGACGGCAGGTTGGGGCGTGGATCGAGCAGCCAGACCTGGCTCTTCATGGCAAAGGCATGGCTGCGCTCCTGCATGATCGAGGAGCCCTCGCCATAGTCCTCGCCAACGATGATCAGCGCGCCGCCGGTGACGCCGCCGGAGGCAAGATTGGCGAGCGCATCGGAGGCGACATTGGTACCGACGGTCGATTTGAAGGTCGCGGCACCGCGGATGGGATAATGCACGGAGGCGGCGAGCATGGCGGTGGCGGTGGCTTCCGAGGCGCTCGCCTCGAAATGCACGCCGAGTTCGCCCAGAATGTCCTGCGCGTCGGCCAGCACATCCATCAGGTGGCTGATCGGCGCGCCCTGGTAGCCGCCGACATAGCCGACGCCGCATTGCAGCAGCGCCTTGGTGATGGCGAGGATGCCCTCGCCGGCAAACTCCTCTCCGGCGCCGAGCCTGAGTTTTTCAACTTCCTTGGCGAAAGACCGTTCGGCCATCTCTGCCTCCTTCCGTTGCCGCCGAGAACCGGCGGCGCGTACGTCTAGATGTCGTGCTTGCGAATGTTCTTGAGCATCTTCAAAAGCGTGGCGATGAGTGCCGCATATTCAGCGTCGTCGATATCGTCGAACATCGCCTCGAACGCGTCATGCATGGCCGGCCAGGCGCGAGTGAACTCGGCGCGGCCCTCATCGGTCAGGAAGACATGGCGGATGCGGCTGTCGGTGACGCCCTGTTCGCGCCGCACGAAGCCTTGCCCCTCCAGTGTGTCCAGCGTGCGGCTCAAGGTCGACTGCTCGATCACCGTATAGACCGAGAGGTCGTTGACGGTGACGCCATCGGTGACCGACAGCACGGCCAGCGTGCGCACCTGCGGAATGGTCAGGCCCTGCTTGCGGAAATCATCGCGCAAGGTGGCGTTGTAGCGGCCCATGATGCGGTTCATCAGATAGGGCGCGAATTGCTGCAGGCCGATCTGCCCGAGCGTCGAAATGCGCTGGCGCTTTTCCGCCACCTTCTGTTCCATCACAGCCTCCTCGCCAGGAGAAAGCCGGAACCGCCGCCGAGACCCGCGCCCGGGTGGGTCGAGGCGCCGATATGATAAAGCCCCTTTATGCCGGTCTGGTGGTTGCGGCTGGTCTTGAACGGCCGCCACAGGAATGACTGGTCGATGGTCGAGGATCCGCCATAGGGATCGCCGCCGACCAGATTGATGTTCATCGCTTCAAGGTCGGTCGGCGAATAGGCTCGGCGCGCAATCACGCTGTCCTTGAAGCCATCGATGTGGCTGGCGAGGATCGCTCCAGCGCGGTCGGCATAGGCCTCGCGCAATGCGTCGGTCCATTGCCCATCAGCCGGGGCCTCCAGCTTACCGGCGGCATCGCCTTTGATGTGGCGCGGCGCCTCTGGCAGTTGCAGCCAGAGGATCGCCTTGCCTTGCGGACAGCGCGACGGGTCGAGCGCGTGCGGCTGGCCGACGCAGATGGTCGGCACTTCCGGCAGCATGCCGCGCACCGCCTCGTTGCAGGCTTTCGACACGCCATCCACGCCCGGCGTCAGATGCAACAACGCCACCTTGTCCAGTCCTCCGCCGCGCCATGCCGGCGGCTTGTCGAGGGCGTAGTGGATCTGGAAGTTGCCTTTGCCGTAGCGGTATTTCCGCGTTGCCTCGATGTCGGCTTTGGGCGCCTCGCTGCCTAGCAGCCGGCCATAAAGCTGCGTCGGCGTCACCGAGCAGATGATGCTCTTCTTCGCATGGACCGTTTCGCCCGAGGCCAGCCGCACACCGGTGGCGCGACCACCAGCCAGGATGATGGAGGCGACGTCCGCTTCGGTGGAGATGACGCCGCCGCGCTCGATGATCAATGCCTCGAAGGCCGACAGCAGGTTCCTTGCCCCGCCCTTGACGATCGGGGCGCCCGCGGCTTCGAGCGCGAAGGCGATCACCTTGGCGATCTGGCCGGAGAAGGCATCTTCCGGCCCGAGCCCGGCATGCAGCACCCAGGGCGCCCAAAGCGCACGGATGGTTTCGGACTGGTAGGTGCTTTCCAGCCAGCCGCGTGCCGGCGCCAGAGCGTCGCCGAGAAAGGCGGCAAGGCCGCGCGGGCCGCGCCGCCAGGCATCGCCGGCCAAAAGCTTGGCCGTCGGATAGGACCACAGGCTGCCGCCGAGCAGGCCGAACAGCAGGCCGGCATTGCGTTCGATGCCACCGACGTCGTCGGCGTGGCGGTCGCCATCACCCGCCGCGATCGCATTGAGGGCGGCGACGTTGGCGGCGCGGTCGGTGCTGAGCACCGCGTGGCTGCCGTCTGGCCGCAGCACGCCGGTCGGCGTGGCCGTGTGGCAGAACTCCAGCCCGTGCCGGGCGAGGTCGCCGCCCAATGCCGCAAAGGCCGGCGAGGTGATGAACAGCACGAAGGTCGTCGCCATCACATCGTGTATGAAGCCGGGCGCGGTGATCTCCTCGGTGCGCATGCAGCCGCCGATGCGGTCGTTACGTTCGAGGACGAGCACCTTGGCACCCTTGCCGCCAAGCATCGCCGCGCAGACCAGCGCGTTGATGCCGCTGCCGACGATGATGTGATCGGGCGCTTTCATTGGGGAGTGCCCTTGGATGACGGGAGGCCAATCGGGCTAAGCCGCGTTCCTTCGCGCCCCCCTCTGGACAGAGGGGGGCGCCGTAGAACGCTGACGTCACAAGACGGTCTTCCCCACTTCGTCATCGAAGTTTTGCCCTCGACCATGATCTTCTCCCGAAGACCGCCACCTCGCCTATTGCCCCGAGACCAGCGCCAGCGCGCGGATCGGGCTGCCAGTGCCGTGCTCGATCTTGAGCGGCGCCGCGATCAGGATGGCGCCCTTCGGCGGCAGCTGGTCGAGGTTGCACAGGCTGGCGAGGCCGTAGCGGTTGGCCTTGTGCATCAGCGTGTGCGCCGGGAATGGCGGCTCCATGCCGCCCGCCTTGCCGGCGTCGGTTCCGATCGTCTCCGAGCCCCAGCCCTTGATGTCCTTGGCTATCAGATACTGGATGGCTTCGGCCGTCGGGCCGGGCGTATGCGGGCCGGTCTCGTTGGCGTTGAGGAACTCGGCTTCCGAACCGTTGCGCTTGTACCAGTCGGTGCGCATCACCACCCACTCGCCGGCGTTGATGGCGCCGTGCTTGGCTTCCCACGCCTTGATGTGGTCGACGGTGAGCAGGAAATCGTGGTCGGCGGCGGCTTCCTTGGAGCAGTCGATGACATTGACCGGGCCGACAAAGTTCTGCGCCGGAATGGTATCGGTGGCGCCGTCCGGATAGTCCTTGCCGGTGATCCAATGCTGCGGCGCATCGAAATGCGTGCCGGAATGCTCGCCGAGCTTCAGCCAGTTCCACGCCCACCAGGGGCCGTTCTTGTCATAGCGGGAAATCGAATGGATCTCGACCTTGGGCGTGTCGACGGCGAGTTCCGGCGGCAGCTTGATCAGCGGCGTGTCCGGTCCGAGCGGCGCCGACAGGTCGACCACCTTGATGGCCCCTGAAAGCAGCCGGCCGGCGACTTCGCCGAGGAGTTTTTGCGTATCCATGTTTGTGTTCCCTCTTTTGTGGTGATGATCGAGGCTCGTCTCGGCCCTTAATATCCTACTAGACGAAAACATATGCATCTGCAATTATCTTTAAGCATAAAGGAAATGGGAACGGGGCGTGAGCGAGTTCGACGCGATCTTTGTCGGGGCGGGCCACAACAGTCTGGCATGCGCCGCGCATCTGGCGCTCAAAGGCTGGAAAACCGGGATTTTCGAGCGCAATTCCACGATTGGCGGCGCCGTCCAGACCCGCGAATTCACCCTTCCCGGTTTCCGCCACGACTTCGGCGCGATGAATCTGAGCCTCTTTGCCGGCTCTGCCTTCCACCGGAAATATGCAAATGAATTGAAAGCGCAGGGCCTGGAATTCGCTCCGGTCGCCGACTGTTTCGCCAGCGCCTTTCCGAACGGACGGTGGTTCGGCGTCAGCAACGATCTGGAAAAGACCGCCACGCGCATGGCCGCTTTCTCCACCGCCGATGCCGCGACATGGCGCGGGCTTGTTGCCGCCTTCTCGGCCGAGGCCGAACATCTGTTCCGGCTGCTGGGCTCGCCGATGAGCGCCCGCGCGCTGGCCGGCTCGGCGTGGAAGCTGTGGCGCAAGAAGGGCATATCCGGCGCGCTCGACACGGGAAGGCTGTTGCTGTCGTCACCCCGCGCGTGGCTGGAGGAGACTTTCGAGTCGCCTTATGTGCGGGCGACGCTCGCCACCTGGGGCATGCATCTCGACTTCGCCCCCGACATCGCCGGCGGTGCGGTGTTCCCCTATCTGGAATCGATGGCCAACCAGAGCTTCGGCATGGTGCTGGGCAAGGGCGGCGCCGACACCATCATCCGGGCGCTGGCCGGCATGGTGACGTCCGCCGGCGGCAAGATCGTCACTGGCGCGGAAGTGGCCGAGATCACCGTTTCCGCCGGCAAGGCGACCGGGGTGCGGCTTGTTTCCGGTGAGACCCATACAGCCACCAAGGCCGTCATCGCCGGCGTCGCGCCAAAGGCGCTGACCGGCACGCTGCTGCCGGGGGGTTCCGGCAATGCCGGCTTCGATACGGCGATGAAGAAGTTTCGGTATGCGCCGGGTACGATGATGATCCACCTGGCGCTGGACGACCTGCCGGACTGGCGCGCCGGGTCTGAGTTGCGGCAGTTCGCCTATGTGCATCTGTCGCCCTCGCTCGACGCCATGTCGCGCACCTATCAGCAGGCAATGGCCGGCATGCTGCCGGACGAACCGGTGCTGGTCGTCGGCCAGCCAAGCGCGATCGATCCGTCACGCGCGCCGCAGGGCAAGCATGTGCTGTGGGTGCAGGTGCGCATGCTGCCCGCCGAGATAACAGGCGATGCTGCCGGCAAGATTGCGCCCGCGCATTGGGATCAGGTCAAGGACGCCTATGGCGATCGCGTGCTCGACATCATCGAGACTTATGCGCCCGGCCTGCGCGCCAAAATCCTCGGCCGGTCCGTGTTCTCGCCCATCGACCTCGAGCGCGAGAACCCGAACCTGGTCGGTGGCGACCAGGTTTGCGGCAGCCACCATCTGGCGCAGAACTTCTTGTTCCGCCCGGCGCGCGGCTATGCCGGCTGGAACACGCCGGTCGGCAATCTGCATCTGACGGGAGCCGCGACATGGCCGGGTGCCGGGACCGGTGCGGCCTCGGGTTTCATGCTCGCGCAACAGCTTGGCGGGAGGTAGGCTCCGACGATTTTATCGAGGTGACGAGGGGCAAGGCGCTGCTGCCCACGAAGCCTGAACCAATGAACGGATAGTGCCGCGCAAAGACAATAACCAACAAGGGGAACGACCATGAAAATCAACAGACGCGAATTGCTGGGATACAGTGCCGCGGCACTCGGCGTGGCCGCGGTTGGCCTGCCGAAAATAGCCAAGGCGGCGGCCGGCGAACTGACCATCGCATACAATGTCAACCTGCCGTCCTGGGATCCGACCACTGGGCCCTCGGCCGTCAACCCGACGATCCAGGGCCTCTACCAGTCGGTGTTCGACCAGTTCATCCCGCAGAAGCCCGACCTGTCCTTCGCCCCTGGCCTGCTCACGGAATGGGGCTGGAACGACGACCGCACCAAGGTGATGATGACGGTGCGCGAGGGCGTGAAATGGCATGACGGCTCACCCTTCACGCCCGAGGACGTTGTCTGGTCGCTGCAGCGCGCGGGCGACGAGAAGACCGGCAACCCGATCCAGTTCGTCTGGAAGAATGTCAGCAACTTCAAGATCGACGGCAACAAGATCACGGGCGACGTGGTGCAGTTCGACCCGGTCTATTTCAAATGGATGTCGTTCCTGACCGGCTACATCCTGCCGAAGGCCTATTACGAGAAGGTCGGCGCCGAAGGCTTCGAGAAAGCGCCGATCGGCACCGGCCCCTACATGGTGGAAAAGTTCGAGCGCAACGCCTTCCTGCGGCTGAAGGCCAATCCGAACTATTGGGGCGGCAAGCCGGCTTTCGAGAATGTGACGATCAAGTTCGTCACCGACGCGGCGAGCCGCGTCGCCGAGATCGAATCCGGCTCCTCGCAGGTGACGCTCGAAATCCCCTACGAGGAATATGACCGCCTGATCGCCAAGGACGGACTTGCCGGCTCGATCAAGAATGTTTCCGACATCGGCATGATCTTCTTCAACGACATCGAGGCGATGCTGGACAAGAACGTGCGCCAGGCAGCCGTGATGGCGGTGGACAAGGAGCTTCTGGTCAAGCGGCTGCTGCGCGGCTACGGCCAGCCGATCGCCACGCTGGAAACGCCGGAATACACGGCCTACGATGCGTCGATCAAGGTCGAGCACAATCCGGAAAAGGCCAAGGAATTGCTTGCAGCTTCCGGCTATTCGCCGGAAAAGCCGGTCAAGTTCACCATCCAGACGACCAAGGGCTTCAAGCCCAAGGATTATGAAATGATCCAGGCGATCGTCGGCATGTGGCGCAAGGTCGGCATCGAAGCGACGATCGAAGTCTACGAGATCGCCAAGCACTACGAACTGCGCGCCGCCGACAAGCTGGCGCCGGCGGCCTTCTACAATTGGGGCAACGCCATCGGCGACCCGACGACCTCGACCGGCTTTGCCATGTACGGGCCGAGCCCGCACTCGGTGTGGGACAGCCAGGACCTGATCGACATGATCAACCCGCTGTGGGGCGAGAAGGACGAGGCCAAGCGCATCGCCGGCTGGAAGGCGGTCGACAAATACATCGCCGAGCAGGCCTATGTGCTGCCGCTGATGCAGTATGCGCAGCCGATCGTGCATGCCAAGGGCGTCAAGGTGGTGCAGCATGTCTCCGGCGCGTTGCTGCCGGCACTGATGACCCCGGCCTGAGACTGACGACAAGGCACGCTGTTCCAAGACAGCGTGCAACTTACGCAGGCCCCCTCATCTGGCCCTTCGGGCCACCTTCTCCCCTCGGGGAGCAGGTGGCCGCCAAGCGGCCGGATGAGAGGGCGTTTCGCTTAACCGATCACTGAGACAGGCCGGGCTTCAGCCAGCATGCTCCTGCAAAGATTCCTGATCCGTCTTCTGACGATGCTGATCACGCTGTTCGGCGTGGCCATCGTCGTTTTCGTCGTGATCCGCGTCGCGCCCGGCGATCCGATCGCCATGATGCTGCCGCCCGGCGCGACGGATGACGACATCGCCCGCCTGCGCGCGCTCTACGGGCTCGACAAGACCATCGTGCAGCAATTCTTCATCTGGTTGTCCGGCGTTGTCCGGGGCGATTTCGGCACCTCGATTTCGCTGCGGCAGGACGTGCTCGGCCTCGTCTTCAACCGGCTGCCGGCGACGCTGGAACTGGCCATCGTCGCGCTGATCATGGCGGTGGCGATCGGCGGTACGACGGCGGTCCTCGGCGCCAGAGAACGCGGCACGGCGGTGGAAGCCGGCATCGACATCACCAGCGGGGCGGCGCTTTCCATTCCCGATTTCCTGTGGGGGCTGGTGCTGATCCTGTTGTTCGGCGTGCTGGTGCCGATCTTCGACATTTCCGGCCGCGTGTCGCCGCAGCTCGACCTGCCCTTCGCCACCCAGTTCTATTTCTTCGAGAGCCTGCTGCGGCTGCGCTTCGACCTGACCTGGGACCTGTTGAAGCACATGCTGATGCCGGCGGTGGCGCTGGCGCTGCCGCTGGCGGCGATCATATCGCAGTTGCTGAAACAGTCGCTGAAGGAAGTGCTCGACCTCGACTATGTCGTGCTGGCGCGGGTCAAGGGTTTTTCCGAGACGCAGGTCATCCTGCGCGAGGCGCTGAAGAATGCCGCCCTGCCGACGCTGACGCTGGTCGGCGTGCAGTTCACCTTCCTGATCGGCGGCACCGTCATCGTCGAGCGGCTGTTTTCCTATGAAGGCCTCGGCAACATGGCGATCGATGCCGTCATCAACCGCGACCTGCCGCTGATCCAGGGCATCGTGCTGGTCTTCGCGCTGCTGTTCGTGCTGATCAATCTCGTGGTCGACATGATGTATGCCCTGCTCAACCCGAGGCTGCGCCATGGATGAGGCCCGCACATCAAGACGCGGACCGAGCCCCAGGCTGTGGCTCGCCGGCGGCTGGCTGCTGCTGGCTCTGCTGGCTGCGATCTTCGCGCCGCTGGTGGCGCCGCAGGATCCACTGGCGCAGGATCTGATGCTGGAGCGGCTGCCGCCCTTCTGGCTTGATGGCGCCGAGCCCGGCTATTGGCTGGGCACCGACAGCCTCGGCCGCGATCTGTTGTCCCGGCTGATCTTCGGCGGCCGTATCGCCTTCATCGTCGCTTTCGCGGCGGCCATCGCCGCCTGCCTCGTCGGCTCGACGCTCGGGCTGATCGCAGGCTATTTCGGCGGCTGGGCCGACCGCATCATTTCGCGCGTCGTCGATATCTGGATGGCGTTTCCGCCGGTGCTGTTCGCCATCCTCTTGGTCGCTGTGCTCGGCACCGGCCTCAACTCCGTCATCCTGGCGATCGCCATCATCGACTGGACGCGCTTCTGCCGGGTGATCCGCGCCGAGGCGATGGGCCAGTCGCGCATGGACTATGTCGAGAATGCCCGCATCGCCGGCTATGGCCGCATCGGCATCATGCTGCGCGAAGTGCTGCCCAATGTGGTGCCGTCGATCGTGGCGCTTTTGTCGCTGGAGATGGGCATCGCCGTCATCGTCGAGGCGATCCTGTCCTTCGTCAATCTGTCGATCTCGACCGACGATCCGACCTGGGGCAGCATCATCGCCGAGGGCCGGCTGTCGATCCATCAGGCCTGGTGGGTGCTGGTGTTTCCGCTGATCACGCTGATCCTCACCGTGCTGTCGTTCAGCCAGTTCGGCGAAGCGCTGAAGGCCCGTTTCGACCCGGTGCTGCGATGAGCGCCTGTCTCGACATCGCCAATCTCAGCGCCGTGCTGCCGAACGGCCAGCGCGTGCTGCGCTCGGTGTCGCTTGCCGTGCAACCCGGCGAGGTGCGCGCACTGGTCGGCGAGAGCGGCGCCGGCAAGACGATGATCGGCAAGGCGGTGCTCGGCGTGTTGCCGTCGAGCGTGCGGCTCGTCGAAGGCGACATGCTGCTCGAGGGCGAAGACCTCGGCAGGCTTCAGCCCAAGGTACGGCGCACGCTGATCGGCGCCCGCACCGCGCTGATCCCGCAGGATCCGCTGACCGCGCTCAACCCGTCGCGCCGCATCGGTCCGCAGATGACCGACCGGCTGGTGCGCATTCTCGGCTGGAGCGGCGAGAAGGCCGATCGGCGCACCCGGCAGTTGCTGGACGAGGTGCAGATCCGCGATCCCGAGCGCGTGCTGAAAAGCTATCCGCACGAGCTGTCCGGCGGCATGCGCCAGCGCGTGCTGATCGCGGCCGCCTTCGCCGCCGAACCCCGGCTGATCGTCGCCGACGAGCCGACGACGGCGCTCGACGTCACCGTGCAGAAGCAGATCCTGCGCCTGATCGCCGCGTTGCAGCGCGAGCACGGCACCGCGATCCTGTTCGTCACCCACGATCTCGGCGTCGTCGCCAAGATCAGCCAGAAGGTCTCGGTGCTCTATGCCGGCAAGGTGGTGGAGGAAGCCGATACGGCAGCGCTCTTCGCCGCCCCTCAGCACGCCTATACGCGGGCGCTGATGGCGGCGACGCCGCGCTATACCGACCCTTTCGCCTCGCTGAAACCCGTGGACGGAGCGGTGCTGGCTGGGCTTGCCGCCGAGATCGCAGCAGCAGACCTGGCGTGGAGGCGGCCGCATGGTTGAGCCGCTGTTTTCCGTACGCGGGCTGAAGGTCGCCTTGCCCGACATGACGCGCAAGCCGCTGATCGGCCGTGCGCCGTTGGCTGAAATCCTGAAAGGGCTCGACTTTGACTTGCCGAAGGGATCGGTGACCGGCATCGTCGGCGAATCCGGTTCCGGCAAGTCGACACTCGGTCGTGCCCTGGTGCGCCTGCTGGAGCCCAGCGCCGGCAGCATCAGCTTCGACGGCCGCGACATCACGCATCTGCCGGAAGCGGAGTTGCGGCCGTTGCGCCGCAATCTGCAGATGATCTTCCAGGATCCGATGTCGTCGCTCAATCCGCGCCGCACCATCGCCAGCATCATCGCCGCGCCGCTCAAGCAGAACGGGCTTGGCGACAATCTGAAGGCGCGCGTCGCCGAGGCGCTGCAGCGGGTCGGCCTGCCGCAGAGCTTTGCCGGCCGTTACCGCCACGAACTGTCTGGCGGCCAGCGCCAGCGCGTTGGCATTGCGCGCGCTCTGGCGCTGTCGCCGAAATTCGTGCTGGCCGACGAGATAGTCTCCGGCCTCGACGTGTCGACGCAGGCGCAGATCCTGACCCTGCTGGAGAAGCTCGCAGCCGACATGGGCCTGACCGTCGCCTTCATCAGCCACGACCTGTCGGTCATCCGGCGGCTGTGCCGGCAAGTCATCGTCATGCGCGAAGGCATGATCGTCGAAGCCAGCGCCACCGACGCCTTGTTCGACAATCCCAGGCAGGCCTACACGCGCGACCTCATCGGAGCCATTCCGCTGCCCGAAATCGACGCCGGCTGGCTGGACATTCCTGCCGCCGCCAAGGCCCCGACATGAATGCATACACATGCCGAAAAGCGGGGTTCGGACATGCGACCGCAAAGACCCAGGTCCCGCCAATGGAGAGGACTGACATGAAGACGATACTTCGAAATGCAACGCTTGCCGCCGCTGTCCTTGGCGGCGCCGGCATGGCCTCGGCCGATTCGATCCCCGGCATGCGCGGCCACGATCACACCGGCATCACCGTCCCCGACATGAAGCAGGCGGTCGACTTCTTCACCGAGGTGGTCGGCTGCAAGAAGGCAATGTCGTTCGGCCCGTTCGCCGATGACAAGGGCACCTTCATGCAGGACCTTCTGGGCGTCGATCCTAAGGCCGTCATCGAGCAGGTCACCATGGTGCGCTGCGGCTATGGCTCGAACATCGAGCTGTTCAAATACACCGCGCCCGACCAGAAGGATCTGACGCCGAAGAACAGCGACATTGGCGGCTTCCATATCGCCCTCTATGTCGACGACGTTGCCGCCGCCAAAGCCTATCTCGATGGCAAGGGCGTCAAGACACGCATGGGGCCCCTGCCGGTCAAGCAAGGGCCCGCCGCCGGCCAGACCATTCTCTATTTCCAGGCGCCCTGGGGATTGCAGCTGGAAGCGATCAGCTACCCCGACGGCATGGCCTATGAGAAGGGTGCCGAGACGGTGCTGTGGAGCCCGAAGAACCCGGAAAAGTGACCCTTGGCGCGCGCGTGGGGGGGGCCACCCCAGCGCGCCGCCCCGGATCGGGACCAATATTT
>NZ_VFTA01000063.1:0-21535 GCF_007003935.1 Mesorhizobium sp. WSM4310 | reverse complement strand
GCAGCGCCCGCCCCGAGAGCCCCCCGCCGATGTGGGTGGTCAGCGACGCCGCCCGCGAGGCGATCGACCTGATCGAGCGTGCGGTCGAAAAGCGCCAGGTGCTGACCATCGACTATTGCGACGAGGCCGGGCGCGGCACCGCGCGCGACATCAGGCCGCTCGGCCTGTGGTTCTGGGGCAAGGTGTGGACGCTGGTCGCCTGGTGCGAGATGCGCGACGACTTCCGCGCCTTCCGAATCGACCGCATCGCCTCGGTGGTGATCGCCGGCCGCATCTTCAAGCCGGAGCGCGGCAAGCAGCTTGCCGACTTCTACCGGGCCGTGGAGCGCAGCGAGGATTACGGCATGGCGCCCGACCGCGTGGCGCGAAGCTGAGATTGCATATGGAACAAAAAAGCCCGCTCGAAGCGGGCTTTTTTCATGAACTGTCGCAGACCTTACTCGTCGTCAGCGTCTTCGTTCTTCGACTTCAGCGCCGAGAGCTTGGCGAACACGGCGTTGGCGTCGAGTTCGGCATCCTCGTCCCTCGGCTTTTCGGGGGCCGGCACCAGCCGCTCGGTCAGGGCCGCCGGCAGCAGCGTGTCGCCGACCGGCTGCGCCTGTTCGCGGCCGCGCGAGGCGCGGTTGACTTCCATGTCGAGGTCGATCTGCGAGGCGAGACCCAGCGTCACCGGATCCATCGGCTGCAGATTGGCCGAATTCCAGTGCTTGCGTTCGCGGATCTGCTCGATCGTCGACTTGGTGGTGCCGACGAGACGCGAAATCTGCGCGTCCTTGAGTTCGGGATGGTTGCGCACCAGCCACAGGATGGCGTTCGGCCGGTCCTGGCGCTTCGACAGCGGCGTGTAGCGCGGGCCCTTGCGCTTGGATTCCGGCACCCGCACCTTGGGGTCGGAAAGCTTCAGGCGCTGGTTCGGGTCCTTCTCGGCGCGCGCGATCTCGTCTCGGGTCAGCTGGCCGGTCATGATCGGGTCCATGCCCTTGATGCCTTGCGCCGATTCGCCGTCGGCGATTGCCTTGACCTCGAGCGGATGCAGCCCGCAGAACTGGGCGATCTGCTCGAAGGAGAGCGCGGTGTTGTCGACCAGCCAGACGGCGGTCGCCTTGGGCATCAACAGCGTATTGGCCATTAGAAAAATCCTTCTCGTTCGCCCGCGTTCCCGCGCGGGCGGTGGTTTAGAGCCACCAAAATGGGAAATTCGCGGCCTGTATAACCGTTCCCTTGCCGTTTCGCAATGTTTTTGGAAGCGCGGCCGCCCCGATGGGTTCGAGAGCCGGTAAGCGCGTAGGGGACAGGCACTTTTGAGCAGGCCGCACAAGTGCCGCGCCGCTCCTGGAATCGCCAATTGCACTGGCTCCAAAAAGACAAAACCCGCTGGACAAGGTCCAGCGGGTTCGAACCGGAAACGGGGAACGTCTGCGACGGCTCTACTTCTCAACATGAGCCGGCCCTGCGGCCGGATCATGCTTGCAATCAGATCGCCTGGCGGGCGATCCGCTCGATGTCGGCGCGGTTGATGCCGAGATCGCTGAGCTGACGTGCGTTGAGACGGTTCAGTTCGCGCACGGTCTCGTTGTACATGCGCCAGTTACGGAAAGCGCGGATCGGGTTCATGGTAGTCCTCCTGAATGGGGTGTTTGTTTCGATGCTGCACAGATAGTGATCATCGATGAGGACTTGAACGGCCGATTTTGCATAGCAATGATGCAAATGCTGCATTGCACCATTAAGCCTCTGTTCATCTTGTAGGCAGGGACGAAAGGCGCTGTCCCAGGCCGTGTCGAGATTCCGGTCAGGCCGAGTCGGAGTCGAAGACGGGCGCGAAGCGACCAAACTGGGTTGATACCGAGAACCAGAGCGGAGCGTACTTTTCGTAGGCGAGCACCGGCCTACGCCGGCCATAGCCTTGGCTGCCACGACCGCCCACATGAGTGCTTCGGCCGGCGGAGGCCGGAAGCGCAGGAAGCCATCATTTGCAGGCCGGCCTTGCCTGAATATCGCCGTCCTAGCCGACGTCGAGCACGATCTTGCCGATATGCTCGCCCTCCTCCATCCGCTCATGCGCGCGCCAGGCATCGGTCAGCGGATAGATCATGTCCATGACGGGTGCGACCTTGCGCGTGCCGAGCAGTGGCCACACCTGTGCCTCCAGAGCCGCCGCGATCGCCGCCTTGAACTCGACGGTGCGCGGCCTGAGCGTCGACCCCGTATGGGTCAGCCGCTTGACCATGATCTTGGAAAAATCCGCGCTGGCGACGGCACCAGCCTGCACGGCGATCTGGACGATGCGGCCCTCGACCGCCGCCGCTTCGTAGTTTCGCTGGACATAGTCGCCGCCTACCATGTCGAGGATGACATTGGCCCCCTTGCCATCCGTCGCCTCCTTGACCGCCGTGACGAAATCCTCCTCGCGGTAATTGATTGCCCGGTCGGCGCCGAGCTTCAGGCAGGCGTCGCATTTCTCCCTGGATCCGGCGGTGGTGATGACATAGGCGCCGAAGGCCGAAGCCAGCTGGATCGCCGTCGTGCCGATGCCGGACGAGCCGCCATGCACCAGCAGCGTCTCGCCTTTCTTCAGGCCACCGCGTTCGAACACATTGTGCCAAACAGTGAAATAGTTTTCCGGCACGGCCGCTGCTTCCGTGTGGGTGAAGCCGGCGGGCAGCGGCAGCACGCTGCCGGCATGAACCTTGACATATTCGGCATAGCCGCCGCCGGGGGTCAGCGCGCACACCCGGTCGCCGATGCGCCAGCGCGATATCTCGTCGCCAAGGGCAGCCACTTCGCCAGATACTTCGAGGCCCGGCAGGTCCGATGCACCGGGCGGCGGCGGATAGGCGCCCTTGCGCTGCTGCACGTCGGGCCGGTTGACGCCGGCGGCATGCACCTTGATCAGGATCTCGCCGGGGCCGGGCAAGGGGACATCGCGCGTTTCCGGTTTCAGCACCCGTGGGCCACCCGGTTCCGAGATCGCGATTGCCGTCATCCTCGCCGGAATTTTCTGTCCGCTCGCCATGGAGTTTCCCGTCTTCCTCGCCGCATTCTTACCGGCTGTTTGCATCGACGCCCTTGCCCTATGTATGCTGATTGCCAAATCAGGCAAATGGCCAATCTGGTGTGGCGGAGGAGGAGCAACGATGGCGATCTTCGACGACGAACCCAAGAAGAAGGCACGGCCGCACGAGATCGGGCAGGATCTGTCGCTGCTTTCCGTCGGCGAACTGTCGGAGCGCATCGGCATCCTGCGCGACGAAATCGCAAGGCTGGAGGCTGAGCTCAAGGCCAAGGACAACACCAAATCGGCCGCCGAGGCACTGTTCCGCCGCGGATAGGCAGACGGGCGCAACAGCCCGCCGCCGAAAAGCCCGAATGCGACTGTCTTCAGACCTTGTCCCTCCAGAGTCCAGCCGGATCAATAAATGCTCGCATCCTACAGACCGATCCTCTCCCTGCTTCGCGGCACTGCCTTCCTGCTGGCGGCATCCGGTCTGCATGGGCTGCTGCTTCCCCTGCGCGGCCAGGTGGAAGGGTTCTCCACCGCATCGCTTGGCCTGATGGGCACGGCCTGGGCCGGTGGCTTCGTCACCGGCTGCTTCTTTGCCCCACGCATCGTGCGCCGCGCCGGGCATGTGCGCGCCTTCGGCGCCTTCGCCGCGTCCGGCGCCATCGTGGCCCTGCTCACCGGCCTGATCATCGATGAATATGTCTGGATCCTGCTGCGCGCCTTTACCGGTTTCACCATGGCCGGCGCCTTCATGGTCATCGAAAGCTGGCTGAACGAGAAGGCCACCAACGAGAACCGCGGCACCGTCTTCGGCCTCTACATGATGGTCACCTACGCCTCGATCATGGGCGGCCAGATGATTGTCGCCGGCGGCGACGTGAAATCGGCGTCGCTGTTCATGATCACCGGCATCCTGTTCTGCCTGTCGCTGATCCCGACCGCGGTTTCGACGGCGTCGCACCCCAAGCCGCTGCAGGACGTCAAACTCGACGTCAAGGGGCTCTACGCCAACTCGCCGGTGTCGGCGATCGCCTGCGTTTTGATCGGCATCGCCAATGGCGCCTGGGGCACGCTGGGTGCGGTCTATGGCGCGCGCATCGGCATTCCCACCGCGGAGATCGCCTTGATGATGAGCCTCGTCGTCGTCGCGGGCGCTGCCATGCAGCTACCGGCCGGGCGTCTCTCCGACAAGACCGACCGGCGTTTCGTGCTGGCCGGCGCCGCTTTCGGCGCGGCCCTGTTCGCGCTCCTGATCTTCCTGTTCCAACCGCGCTCCGGCATTTTCGTCATCGTCTTCACCGCCGCTTACGGCGCTTTTGCCTATACGCTGTATTCGATAGCCGTGGCGCATGCCAACGACCACGCCCGTGCCGAGGACTTCGTCAAGGTGTCGGGCGGACTGCTGCTGCTTTACGGCTTCGGCACCATGATCGGGCCCTTGCTGGCGGCAGCGCTGATGGGCTGGATGCGCCCGGAGGGCCTGTTCCTGGCCACCGCCTTCGCGCATCTGTCATTGGCAGGCTACACGCTGCTGCGCATCAGCCGCCGCGCTCCGGTGCCGATCGGCGATCGCGACGCCTTCAAGACGCAGCCGGCCGACCGCTCGGTGACGCCGGAAGCATTGCGGCTTGACCCAAGAAGAAAAGCAGAAGCAGACAGTTGAGATTCGAAAAACTTTGCCTCACAAATGAGGCATGATGTTTTCCGACGCCTTCATGGCGATCGCCGACCCCAATCGGCGCCACCTTCTGGAAGAACTTCGACGCGGTCCGAAGACCGTCAACGAGTTGGCGGCCGGGCTTCCAGTCTCACGCCCGGCCGTATCACAGCATCTGAAAGTGTTGCTCGACGCCGGATTGGTCAACGCCAAGGCTGAAGGCACGCGGCGTGTGTACACCGTAAGCAATTCCGGCTTCCTGAGACTCAACATCTGGCTCGATCAATTCTGGGAAGCCTGACCGTTTCTGGCCGGCGACCGATCAGCCCTTTCAGGTCTTCTCGTTCAGAAATGCGCCGAGCAAATCGAGCAACACCCCCGTCCCGTGCTCGCGCGACGACGATGTGTCATGGCCATCGAGGAAAGCGCCCTGCTCGGTCAGCACCAGCCGCGTGCCCTTGCCCTCGGCAAACAGTTCGATCGTGGCCAGCAACACGGAGATGCGAGTTGCGCCAAACAGCATGTCATAGCTGTAGACGATGCGCTGGTCCGGCACGATGTCCTGATAGGTGGCTGTGTAGACGTGGATCGGGCCATCTTTCGGTCCACCCGCATTGACCTCCTTGCCGCCGACGCGAAAGTCCATTTCAAAACGGCCGGGCATCGGATTGTCGGAATCGGTGAACCAGAGCCGCTTGGCGTCCGCGTTGCTGAGCGCGAAGAAGACTTTCGACGGCGTCGCCGGATAGAGACGCTCGATGATGAAGGTGGAATGGACGACGGATCGTTCGGTCATGTTGGTCTCCTTCAGTTTTCGTCGTCGGTCTGCGCCAGAAAATCGCCGAGCCGATCCAGCCGGCGCTCCCAGGAGAGGCGCCGCTCGCTGATCCAGTGTTCGGCTGCTCTCAACGCCTTCGGCTCGATCTGGCAGGTACGCACGCGCCCCAGTTTTTCCGAGCGCACCAGACCACTTGCCTCCAGCACATTGAGATGCTGGACGACAGCCGACAGCGACATTGCCAGCGGCTCGGCCAGCTGGCTGACCGAGGCCGGACCGCGCGACAGCCGGTCGACCATCTGCCGCCGCGCCGGATCGGCAAGCGCCTGGAACATCAGGTCGAGCTGGGCGGGATCGTGCAGCATCGCTGTCAGCCATTATTGTAGGGGAAGAACTTGAAGTAGGGCTGCGCCTCCTCGATCACCCTGGCAAAGGCAGGGCGCTGCAGCAGGCGGTCGTGATAGCGCTTCACGGCGGGATATTTGTCGCCGAACGGCTCGACCTTGTTGGCGTAGAAGAGTGCCGGAGACGCCGCGCAATCGGCCAGGCTGAAGGCGTCGCCCACCGCCCAGGTCGTCGACTGCATCTCCTGTTCGACGATGGCGTAGGAATTGCGCAGCTGGCCGCGCGCCTGCTCGACGCCGAGCGGATCGGTTTTGTCCTGCGGCCGCAAACGGTCGCCGACGATCTTCTGCATCGGCTCCTGCACATAGAAATCATAGAAGCGGTCGGCCTGGCGGACCGCCACCGCCAGGTCGATGTCGGCGGGAACGAGTTCGACCGGCCCCGGATAGTGCGCAGCCAGATATTCCACGACGATGGTCGATTCCAGCACCGTGCGGCCGCGCGCATCGTCGCGCAGCGCCGGCATCTTGCCGCTCGGCGATATCTTCAGGAACGCCGCGCGCGATTGCTCGTCGCCGAGATCGACGATGACCGGGTTGAAGGCGGTGGCGTTCTCGTAGAGCGCGATCAGCGGCTTCCAGCAGAAAGAGGCCAGCGGGTGGAAATGCAGCGTCAGGGACATTCTTTGCTCTTCCGTTTCGGGTTCGTCGATCAGCGGGAAATTAACACTGAAGCATTCACTTAACTATTGCGCCGTGCCTTGCCCGTCAAGACCACTCGCGAAGGCTCAATTGGATCGGATATGCGCGACGATCCCGGCTGATATCGCCGGCCAGTCTTGCGGATGCAGCTCATGGCCTCCGCCCGCGATGCGAAGGAGTTTCGCGCCGGCGACCGTTTTGGCCAGCGCCTCGCCATGTTCGACCGGAAAGATCGGATCTGATGTGCCATGGATGACCAGCAGTGGCGCCGCCATCTGCGGCAGCCGCCCCTTCCAGGCATCGCCACCCTTGAGTGAAAAATGATTGGTCGCGCTCAAGAACCCACCGGATCGGTCGTAATCCTTTTCGATGAACGCTCTCATCTGGACCTCGTCGAATGGATGTGTGGTGCTGGCGATCGCCCGCGCATCCTTGACCACGAAATCGATCGCCTGGCCGCGGTCCCACCAGTCGACATCGGCGCCCGCGGCCGAATGCTCGATATAGGCGCCGGTTGTCTGCGGCAGATGCGACGTGTCCATCCCCACCGGGGAACTGCTGATCACCGTCAGCGACGCGACGCGGGAGGGATGCTTGAGCGCCACGATTTGCGCGATCATGCCGCCCATCGACATGCCGGCGACATGGGCCTTGCCGATGCCATGGCTGTCGAGCACGCCAATGGCATCGTCCCCCATGTCGTCGAATGTGTAAGGCGGCTTGCCCGGCGGATATTTGGTCGAACGGCCGGTATCGCGATTGTCGTAGCGGATCACATACAGGCCGGCATCCGCCAACTCCCGGCAAAACGCCTCCGGCCACCACAGCATCGAGGCCATCGCGCCCATGATCAAAAGCAGCGCGGGATTTTCAGGATCACCGAAGGCTTCGGATTTGATCTCGGGACGATTGATCGTCGTCATCACTCAGTTTCCTATCTGATTGCATTTTGCAATCGGTTGCACCATAATAAAACTGATACGATAATGCAACTGGTTTTGTGGAGAGAATCGAATGAGCCTCGATCGCCGATCCGGCTGCCCGATCAACCTTTCGCTGGAAGTGTTCGGCGACCGTTGGAGCCTGATCATCCTTCGCGACATGATTTTTGGCGGCAGGCGGCATTTCCGCGAACTGCTCAACGGATCGATTGAAGGCATTGCCTCCAACATCCTTGCCGACCGGCTGAAGCGGCTGATGGAGTTGGGCATGCTGACCAAGGCCGACGATCCCAGTCACAAGCAGAAGGCGATCTACAGCCTGACCGAGATGGCCATCACGCTGGTGCCGATCCTGGCCCATCTCGGCGCCTGGGGCCGCGTCTGGCTGCCGACAAGCGAGGAACTCTCGATCCGCGCCGAGTTGCTGGAAAAGGGCGGACCGCCGATGTGGGAGAAATTCATGGATGAGTTGCGCCATGAGCATCTGGGCATGCCGCTCGACACGGCATCCGGTCCTTCTGTCCGCGCGACCCTGCAGGCCGCCTATCAAGCCGTGGTCGCCGGCAAGGCTCTCCGCGCCAGCCCGGCCGCCTAACCAACTATTTTCCCCGTTTGGAGGCCGGCTCTGCTAGAACAAGCGGAAACCACAATTCACGGGATTGGATAAGGTCTTGGTTGAGAACTCTCGGGATGCCGCCCGCGCGCGCGCCGATCTGCGTTTCAAGAAGCAGGAAGAGGCGGCCACCGTCCGCCAGAAGGCGATGGCGGAATATGCCGCGGAGAGCGACGCCCGCAAGGCCAAGACCGACAAGCTACGGGCTCTGCGGCTGGCCAAGGAAGCCGAGGACCTCGCCAACGCGCCGGCGGTGCCCGCCAAGAAGCCTGCCCGCGCCAAGAAGAAATAGCCGCACGGCCCTTCGGCAACCCGGCCTGACCAGCGGCACCGTTCGCCTGTCGATTCAGCCGCTCGCCGACGCGGTCCTGGCGACAGCGGCCCCCATCCCGCCGCTTCACAAGAAGCAATTTCAACCGAAACCGGGATTGCTTCGGCCGGCTGGCCGTCGATGATTGTCCCTTTCCCAACAGGAGATTGCCATGACCGCACTGCCGCTCGAAAAAGCCCGGCAAATCATCGATGCCGCCTTCGCCAAGGGCGCCGAACTCAAGTTCAAGCCGCTCGGCGTCTCGGTTCTTGACGCCGGCGGCCATCTGGTTGCCTTCGAGCGCCAGGACGGCGCCTCGTTCCTGCGCCCGCAAATGTCGGCGGGCAAGGCCTATGGCGCGTTGGCCATTGGCATGGGCTCGCGCAAGGTCGAGGCCTTCGCCAAGGAGCGCCCGCATCTGGTCGCCGGCATCTCCGACGTGTCGGGTGGACGTGTGCTGCCGGTCGTCGGCGGCGTGCTGATCCGCGACAAGGCCGGCACCATCATCGGCGCCGTCGGCATTTCAGGCGACACGTCGGACAATGACGAGGCCGCGGCCATCGCCGGCATCGAGGCCGCCGGCTTCACCGCGGATCCGGGCTGAGTACTTAGTTGAGGTTGATGTCCCGGCTCGCCGACCGCATCGACACGGCGAACCCGGCCAGCACATCGAACAGCGCGATGATCATCAGCGTGAAGAAGATCGAATGCGCCGCGCCCTTGACCAGCAGGAACTCGACCAGGAAGGCGACGAAGACCAGCGTCGACAGGAGATGGTCCATGATCGAGGCGCTGGTCGTGCGCGCCGACTTCACCATTTCGAGGAATAGGAAGATCAGCCCGATCAGTATCATCAGGTCGCCGAGCGTCATCGAGAACACCCCGCCCGACATCATGCGGAACGAGAAGATCTCGCTCGCCCACGGGTCGTCGCCGCCGCCGAAAATTCCGAGCAGGCCGAGATTGTAGAGAATGAAAGGCACGATCAAAAGCGGGACGGCACCGAACATCTGGCGTCTCCATATGGGGGCACCTTCTGTAGAATGCGCCACAGCCACGCCGTCAAGATTTTTCGTGCTAAGCCGCAAACACGGTCGAAGACCGAATGCAACAACCATGTCAGCCGACACGGAGCGAGCGTAGGAAAGAGGCTCAGCGCTTGAAGGAGCCGGCGCGCGCTACCCGCCAGTGGGATGGCAGTCTGGGCCTCGGCCGTCAGGTTCGCCAAACGCAAAAAGACCGGCCAGAGGCCGGTCCTTTGCAACTCAACCCTTCAAAAAAGCTGGTCTCAGCTTTCCTTGGGGGTCAGCACCTGGCGACCGCGATACATGCCGGTCTTCAGGTCGATGTGATGCGGGCGGCGCATTTCGCCGGAATTCTTGTCCTCGACATAGGTCGGGGCCTTGAGGGCGTCGGCCGAGCGGCGCATGCCGCGCTTGGACGGAGAGGTTTTGCGTTTCGGAACGGCCATGGATATGCTCCATTACATGGTCAAAAGCCCCGCCCGCCCTCGTGAAAGGGCCATGTCGGGGCCTAAATCTGAGAAAGTCGGGTGCCTATACACGCCTGACACCGTTTTGGCCAGCACTGCCATGAATTTTTTTGAGTCGGTTACTCCAGACAGCCGACATAGGCGCCTGAGCGACCGGCACGCCGTTCGATCAGATTGGCCAACCTTCTTAAGCCCGGCCCGGGTTTGGCCGGATTGCGGGCGATGGGGTTGGGCAAGGCGACGGCGAGAAGTGCGGCCTGCCGGCGCGACAGCTGTTTTGCCGGAATGCCGAAATGGTGCTGCGCCGCCGCCTCGATGCCGTAGATGCCCGGCCCCCATTCGGCGATGTTGAGATAGATCTCCATGATACGGCGTTTCGACATCACCGCGTCGAAATAGACGGCCAGCGGCAGTTCGACGACCTTGCGCACCGAGCCCAGCGGACGGGACCAGAGAAAAAGGTTCTTCACCGTCTGCATGGTGATGGTCGAGGCACCGCGCGTCGCCTCGCCGGCCAGCGCATCGTCGACTACCCCTCTGAGTTCGCCGAGATCGACGCCACGGTGGAAGCAGAACTGCCCGTCCTCCGACATGATGACGGAGTGAGCCAGCACCGGCGCGACATCGTCGATCGACACCCAGCGCCGGTCATAGCCGGAGAAGGTCGCCAGATCCTTCAGCATCAGCGTCGACACCGGGTGCACGAAGGACGGCAGGTAAAGGAAGGTCAGCACGGTCGGGATCAACGCCAGTACGGCGGCCACGACAAGGCCGCGCCGGACCCGGCGCCTGAGACCGCGACGGTTCACGCCGCGCGATCTCGTCGCCATGTCCAGCTTTTCGGTTTCATGATCGACGATCGGTTCCGCCAAGCCGCCCAACCCGTGCTTCTCCTCGCTCCGGCATAATGGCGCTTGCCTTCTTGCGCAACGTCTGAGTGTCGGCTACCGGTCCCGACCATGACGAATGACGACGAAATGGCGTTCGAAATGGCGCTCATCAGGCGGGCAGCGGCCGTCGAGGTGCTGTTGCGGCGCTTGCTCGACGATCGCCCGCTTTCGGGTGAGATCGCGCGGCCCGATCGGCTGATGGCGGCGATGCGCCATGGCGTGCTGAACGGCGGCAAGCGCCTGCGCCCCTTCCTGGCCATGGAAAGTGCCGCCCTTTTCTCCGCCGACGGCGAAGCAGCACTGCGCGTCGCGGCGGCACTCGAATGCGTGCATTGCTATTCGCTGATCCATGACGATTTGCCGGCGATGGATGACGATGATCTGCGCCGTGGCCAGCCGACAGTGCACAGGGCCTTCGACGAGGCAACCGCGATCCTGGCCGGCGACGCATTGCTGACCCTGGCCTTCGACATCATCGCCGGCGAGGCGACCGTACTGCCGGCGGAGCGGCGAGCGGCCTTGGTGCTGGCGCTTGCCCGTGCGGCCGGAGCCGGCGGCATGGTCGGTGGCCAGAAGCTCGACCTCGAAGCCGAGCAGACGCCGCCCGACGAGGCGGGCATCATAACGCTGCAGGCAATGAAGACCGGCGCGCTGATCCGCTTCGCCTGCGAGGCCGGCGCCATCATCGCCGGCGCTGCGGCCGAGGACCGCGAAAGACTGGCTGAGTTCGGCTCGGCCATCGGCCTTGCCTTCCAGCTTGCCGACGACCTGCTCGACCTGACCGCCGACGCCAGCCAGATGGGCAAGGCGACCGGCAAGGACGCCGCCGCCGGCAAGGGAACGCTGGTGGCGCTGCACGGTGCGAATTGGGCGCGCAGCCAGTTGCACGGCCTTGTCGGGCAGGCCCACGCGCTGCTCGATCCCTTTGGTGACAAGGCGGCGCTGCTGAAGGAGGCTGCGACCTTCATCGCGACGCGCAACAACTGAGTGCCCACCGATGTCGGTGCGGGTTCAGAGACAAATGGGAGATCAGCTTCGATGTCGGCCAATCTGTTCGATCTCAGCGGGCGCCGGGCGCTCGTAACCGGCTCGTCGCAAGGCATTGGGCTCGCTCTGGCCAAGGGCCTGGCGCAAGCCGGCGCAAGCGTGATCCTCAACGGCCGTGACGCGGCCAAGCTCGGCGCCGCGGCGGCGCAGATCCCCGGCGCGCAAACGCTTATCTTCGACGCGACCGACCATGACGCGGTTCGCGCCGCGATCGACAATTTCGAGCTGTCCGGCGGACCCATCGACATATTGGTCAACAATGCCGGCATGCAGTTCCGCACGCCGCTCGAGGATTTTCCCGCCGATGCGTTCGAGCGCCTGCTGCAGACCAATGTCGCCAGCGTCTTCCATGTCGGCCAGGCAGTTGCGCGCCACATGATCAGCCGCGGCCGCGGCAAGATCATCAACATCGCTTCCGTGCAGACCGCCCTTGCCCGCCCCGGCATCGCCCCCTACACGGCGACGAAGGGCGCGGTCGGCAACCTGACCAAGGGCATGGCTACCGACTGGGCCAAACATGGCCTGCAATGCAACGCCATCGCCCCCGGCTATTTCGACACGCCGCTCAATGCAGCCCTCGTCGCCGATCCGGCTTTCACCGGCTGGCTCGAAAAGCGCACCCCGGCCGGCCGCTGGGGCAAAGTGGAGGAACTGGTCGGAGCCTGCGTGTTCCTGGCCTCCGACGCCTCGTCCTTCGTCAACGGCCATATCCTCTATGTCGACGGCGGCATCACCGCATCGCTCTGATCTTCCCGCCGCGCGGACGAGCAATCGCGCTGGTCGCGCGAACGAAATCTTAATGTAAATGAAGCGTAATCCCGGTCGTTAAAATAGTGCGTATGTGTTGGGGTTGCGCATGCCGGAATATTCTTCCTTCATCCGGTTTGTCCGGATTCGCTATCTTTCAGGATTGCTGATTTTCGCGCTGGCTTCCACGGCCATCATGGTTGCGCTCAACCGTGTCAATTCCTTCCGTCATGAGGTTGACGCGCTGAGCAGCAACCTCGTCGTCTTCACCCGCGACCTGCGCAACGCGACCAGCTTCGCCGAGACGACCGGTTCCGCCTGGCGCAACGAAACACGCGACGCGCTGACCGCTTCGGCCCGCGACCATTCCGAACGCCTGACCAACGAAATCGACACGCTGACCGCCCAGTTCGCCGCGCTGCGCTCGCGCCTGTCGGCCAAGACCCTCAACGAGCTCGAAACCGCCTCGGTCAACGGCGACCTGTTCTGGTCGGCGCATGACATGGTGCGCAACTTCAATCTGATGTCGGTGGCGCAGAAGGCCGATGAATGGAGCTATCGCGAAATCCGCAACCAGAACGACCTGTTCGTTCAGCCGATGCTGGTCCGCGTCCGCACCGCCATGGACGAAGAGCGCCATCTGGCCGATGCGTCCAGCGACCGGTTGCTGCTGTGGGCGAGCGGCCTGTTGTTCGGCGTCCTGGCCATCGTCGCCTTCTGGATCTTCCGGCCGATGGAGCAGGCGATCCGCCGCGCCTTTGCCCAGTCGGCCGAATCCCTTTTCAAGGCAGAGGCCGCCGATCGCGCCAAGTCGGAATTCCTGGCCAATATGAGTCACGAGATCCGCACGCCGATGAACGGCGTGCTCGGCATGGCCGAACTCTTGGCCAAGACCGAACTCACCCCACGCCAGAAGACCTTCACCGACGTCATCGTCAAATCCGGCAATGCGCTGCTCACCATCATCAACGACATCCTCGATTTCTCCAAGATCAACGCCGGACAGCTCACCCTGGACCCTGCCCCTTTCCGTCTCACCGAAGCGGTCGAGGACGTGGCGACACTGGTCTCGGCGCGCGTCGCCGAAAAGAACCTCGAACTGATCGTGCGCGTCGATCCGCGCCTGCCGGCCCATGTCGTCGGCGACGCCGGCCGCTTCCGGCAGATCGTCACCAATCTGGTCGGCAATGCGGTGAAGTTCACTGAGAAGGGCCATGTGCTGATCGATGTCGGCGGCGAAACCGTCAACGATGTCGTCCAGCTCAGGCTGCGGGTCGAGGACACCGGCATCGGCATCCCGGCCGAGAAACTGCAGAACGTGTTCGAGAAATTCGCGCAGGTCGACGGCTCCTCGACCCGGCGTCACGAAGGTACCGGCCTTGGCCTTGCCATCGCCGCCCGCCTCGTCGACCTGATGGCCGGCAAGATCGGCGTCGAGAGCGAGATCGGGCGCGGCTCCGTCTTCTGGTTCGCGGTGCCGCTGCCTGTGCATCATGCCGAGGCACGCGAAGCGATCGTGCCTGTCGACGTCACCGGCGCGCGCGTGCTGGTCATCGACGACAATCCGGTCAACCGCGAAATCCTGCTCGAGCAGCTCAGAAGCTGGAGCTTCGACTGCGCCGCCGCCGAAAGCGGCGCGGTGGGGCTGGCCTTCCTCGATCGCGCCTGCCAGCTGGGCGCCAGCGTCGACTGCATCATCCTGGACTACCAGATGCCCGGCATGAATGGCGCCGATGTCGCCCGGGCCATCGCCGCCGACCGCCGGCGGTCGGCCATCCCGATCGTCATCCTGACCTCGGTCGACCAGGTCGATTTCGGCAAGATGATCATCGATTTCGGCATATCGGCGCATCTGACCAAGCCGGCGCGTTCGGCGGTCCTGCTCGGCACCGTCATCTCGGTCATCCAGAAGGCTCGCTCGCAGGTCGGCAAGGCGCAGTTCATCCGCGAACCGGTCCAGCCGAAACCGGTGCCGCAGGCGGCTCCGCCCGCCTTCACCGTTATCCGTGGCCCGGCCATGCCGGTCATGGCGGTGCCGGAATCGACCGCCACGCCGAACGGCCCGATCGACATCCTCATCGCCGAGGACAATGAGGTGAACCAGCTGGTGTTCGGCCAGATTCTCAACGGGCTCGGTCTGAGCTACCGCATCGCCGGCAACGGCCGCACGGCGGTCGAGATGTACCGGTCGCTGCATCCGAAACTGATCCTGATGGATGTCTCTATGCCCGAGATGAACGGCTACGAGGCAACCCGGGCCATCCGGGCGATCGAGACCTCGTCGGGCGGTCACATCCCGATCATCGGCGTCACCGCGCATGCGCTGAAGGGCGACCGCGACAAGTGCATCGAGGCCGGCATGGACGACTATCTGCCGAAGCCGGTTTCGCCCGACCGGCTGGGGACGAAAATCGGCACCTGGCTCAGCGAGACGGTGGTGGCCAAGACGGCGTGAGATACGTCCGGCCGGGCTGGCTGATCAGCGCAGCCGACCGACCGGGATGATTTCCGGAGAGGTGTCCGCATAGGGTTCGCCCTGCCAGTCGCCGAACCATTGCTCCACCAGCAGGCCAGCGTCATCCAGCATCCCGGCAATATCTTCCTTCTTCGGAAACGCTATTTTCGATTCAGCGCCCAGAATTGGTCTGCCGCCCGGAATTTCATAGAAGGTCGAATAGGTGACCACCGCACTGGCGGCATTCCAGTCGGCATCATACCAAGCCCTGACCGTGCCAAGGCTGGGATGCTCCACAATCCTTTCCGAGCGCTGCGGGGTCCATTCCAGCCACGCCTCCACGGCGGGATTTCGCGTGTCGAAGATAAAGCGCCCACCAGGACCGAGATGTTCGGCGATGGTGCACAGCACTGCCCGCTGATCCTGTTCGGTCAGGAAAACCTGGAAAACGTGACCGGTCAGCAGCACCAGATCGAACCGTTTTCCGAGCCGCACCGTTCGCGCGTCGGCAACAACCCAGTCGACCTTGTCACCGCCGGTCCTGCGTCGCGCGATATCGAGCATGGCCGATGCGGGATCGACACCGGTGACGTGGCGCCCTTGGGCCATTTCGGCGGCCAGTTGACCGGTGCCGCAACCAAGATCGAGAACCGAGCCGCCATCCCGGGCAAGACCGACGCAATAGTCAAAATCGGCGCGGCCATCCTGATTCTCGATGTCGTAGAACTGAACGAAGTCGGGATCATTGTAGATCGGATCGGTCATGCCGCCGCCTATAGCCCAAATGCTTGCCATGCGCGACAGGCGCAATCTACGTCGTCGATTAGGTTGCGACCTTGCTCGGCCTTCATACTCAGCCGGCCGCATCCAGACGATAGCGGCGCATCCAGTCGAGGCTTGTCTCGTCGGCGAGCTTTGCGACGCCCGGCCGGATGTCCCCGGCATTCGGCGGCGGAACGCCGAGGGCCTCGCAGATGCCCAGCAAGGCCGCCGCCGGATCGGCGGACAGACGATCGTAGCCGACGCGCAGCGGCGTCAGGCCTTGCGCCGCGAACCAGATGTTCCAGGCCGTGTCATAGGCTTCGAGCGTGGCGAGTTCCCCTTTGATCCGTTCGAAATCATATCGGGGTTCTTGCGCCGGTGCGACCCTTTCGATCTCGGTGCCGTCCGGCGCAATATGCCAAAGACCGGTCTGCTGCGCCTTGATCAGCGAGATCGCCTGCGCAAGCTTGTTCTCACGCGACAGGTGGATGTAGAGAATGCGGCCAAAGGCCTTTTCGAAGCGCGCTGTGTCTGACGCCAGCCCTGGGAAAATCCGGTCGAGGATCGCCGAAAGTTCATCCAGGTTTTCGCGCATCAGGCGCAGGCCGAAGATGCCTGTCCTGCCCTTGCCGGCGGTGATTGCCGCATCGAGATAGGCAACGTCGAATTCAAGCTCGCGCATCGTATCGCGGGCCGGCAGTTTCCACTCGTCGGCCCATTCCGACAGGTCCTGCCGCCGATAGAAGGAGTGTGGATCGCCTGATGTCCCGGTGGAGGCCAGGAGCTTGCACAGCAGCGTGCTGCCGGTTCTCGGCGTGCCGCAGATAATGTAGGCGTCGAACATCCCGCTGCCCTCGTCGTTCATCACAGGCAGGGCAACCCGGCCGACCCACCGCCGCGAACTACCGGTTGCGTACCACCACGCATGCCCCGCCGACGCTCTGCAATTTCTGGCAGATGACATTAGCGGCGGCACGATCGTCGATCCCGATCCTGACGGCGTAGATGCCGCGCCGGCCGATCGGCGTGCGCACCCGGCTCACCACCGGATCATGCCCCCCGAGCAAGGCCGGAAACCGGCTCCTGACCCTCAGCCACTGGCTGATGGCAGCACTGCGGCGGAAATTGCCGGCCACCTGGACGCCCCATGGCTTGACGTTGATCGAGGCCATCGCCACGGTCCGCGACATGATGACAGGCAGCTTGCGGCAAGCGACGGCAAAATCCGTCTTGGCATCGAGCGGCTCGATTTTTCCGGCATAGGCGGGGTCGGTGAACTTGTCGACCGGCTCGCCCATGACGTCGAAGACATAGCTCTCGGTCTCCATCGGCAGGAAGCCGCCCGAGCCCAACCAGCGCGAAACCCGGCTTTCGCCGGCATTGTAGGCGGCCGCCGCCAGGCCAAGATTGCCGTAGCTGCTTTTCATTTCGGCAAGATATTTCGCCGAAGCCGGGATCGCCTGGTTGATGTCGAAGGAGTTTTCGAGCCCGCGCATCTTGGCGGTGCCCGGCATGAACTGGGCGATGCCTTCGGCGCCGACGGGGCTGACGGCATTGGGGTCGAAACGGCTTTCCTTCCAGATCAGCCTGGCGAAGAAATCCCGCGGCAGGCCGTTCTGGTCGGCATGGGCCTGGATCAGGTTGCAGACCTTGTCGATCAGTCGTTGCTTGGCCGATTGCGGCGGATCCGCCTGAACCGATGTCGAGCACCCCAGGGCGCAAAGCAGAACCAGCGTCACCGCGAGGAAACGCTGCATTTCGTCTACTCCGCCGCGGCTTTGCCGCCGCGCCCAAACCTCTGCTCGATATAGTCGGCGACCATTTTCTCGAAATCCGCCGCGATCGACGGTCCGCGCAGCGTCGCCGCCTTCTTGCCGTCGACGAAGACGGGCGCCGTCGGCGTCTCGCCGGTGCCGGGCAGCGAAATGCCGATATCGGCATGCTTGGATTCGCCCGGGCCGTTGACGATGCAGCCCATCACCGCGACCTTCAGGTTCTCGACGCCTGGATATTTTTCGCGCCACACCGGCATGTTCTTGCGCAGGTCGGCCTGGATGTTCTGGGCAAGCTCCTGGAACACGGTGGAGGTCGTGCGGCCGCAGCCGGGGCAAGCCGCGACGATCGGCACGAACTGGCGGAACCCCATGGTCTGCAGCAGTTCCTGCGCCACCTGCACTTCGCGCGTTCGGTCGCCATTCGGCTCCGGCGTCAGCGAGATGCGGATGGTGTCGCCAATGCCTTGCTGCAAGAGGATGCCCATGGCGGCGGACGAGGCGACGATGCCTTTCGAGCCCATGCCGGCCTCGGTGAGGCCGAGATGCAGCGCATGGTCGGAGCGGGTGGCAAGCTCGGTGTAGACGGCAACCAGGTCCTGCACGCCGCTGACCTTGGCCGACAGGATGATCTTGTCGCGGCCAAGGCCGATCTCTTCGGCCATTTCGGCCGACAGGATCGCCGACTGCACGATCGCCTCGCGCATCACTTCCTGCGCCGTCAGCGGAAAACCCTTGTCCTGGTTGTCGTCCATCAGCCGCGTCAGAAGCTCCTGGTCGAGCGAGCCCCAATTGACGCCGATGCGCACCGGCTTGTCGTGCTTGATCGCCATTTCGACGATATCGGTGAACTGCCGGTCCTTCTTGTCCTTGAAGCCGACATTGCCCGGATTGATGCGGTATTTGGCCAGTGCCTCGGCGCAGGCCGGATGATCAGCCAGAAGCTTGTGGCCGATATAGTGGAAGTCGCCGACCAGCGGCACATTGATGCCGAGGCGCTGGAGCCGTTCGTGAATGCGCGGAACGGCGGCGGCGCTCTCGTCGCGGTCGACGGTTATGCGCACGATCTCGGAGCCGGCGCGGTGCAGTGCCGCGACCTGCGCGACGGTCTGATCGATGTCGGCCGTGTCGGTGTTGGTCATCGACTGCACCACGACAGGCGCACCGCCGCCGACGACCACGCCGCCGACATCGACGCCGACCGAGGTGCGGCGGGGGAAGGGAAAGGAAAAATATCCGGTCATGCCGGCAGCCTTTTGTCTCTGGAGCCCCATGCGTCCGCTCGGACGTACAAGCACTCCCCGGGGCCGATGCGCTGAGGTTCGGGCATGAGGTGGAGGAGCAAAGATGGCTTGTCAATGGCGACAGGTCGCCACTGACAGCAATTGATCCCAGCATGCGAGCTGAAACAGGACACCGCCCGGCGACGGCCGAGGCGTAAAATAGGGATCGGAGGGTATATTAGCTGCGGCTTATGACTTAGCGCTGAACATCAAAACGACAGCACCGGCGGCGGTTGCCGCCGGCAAGGAAGACCGCATAGTGGCGGCTATGTCAGTCGGGCATCAATGCGTGGTCGGTTGCGCTTTCAGTTTCTCAATCGCATCCTTGAGTGCCAGCTTGCGTCGCTTGAGATTCACGATTTCGAGGTCGTCCACCGACGGGTGGTTCATCGCGTCATCGATTTCGCGTTCGATGTCGCCGTGTTTCCGCTGCAACTCATCAAGATGGGATGCAAGAGACATGATTGGTTCTCCCTTTCATGGTTTCCTCGATTGCAGCCGTCACGGCACGTCCACCGCAGGTCGCTTCTGTGACGGCACAATGACACTTTGCCACCTTCCGACTGCGATGTCGAATGCTGCGTGGTAGCATTCCACGACAAGGTGAAATGTGATATGGCCTGCGCGCCGGTGGCAGAAATTGCCACCCCCGCCCAATCAGGCCCAGTTTTTGGGCGCCGCAGACGTGCAGACGGTAGAGAATGTCCGATCAGGAACAGGCCGATATTCGCCTCGAATTTTCCCGGCTGAAGCAGGAACACGCCGATTTCGATGCCGCGATCAACGCGATGATCGCCACCAATTGCGACCCGCTGCAAATCCAGCGCATGAAGAAGAAGAAGCTGGCGCTCAAGGACCGGCTGATGAAGCTGGAAGACAAGATCATTCCAGACATCATCGCCTGAACGCTTTCCCCTATCCGCCGATCGAAAGCCTGGCCGCGCGATCGCGCAGCAGGCCGATGAGACTGCCGGTGCGCTCGTCGGACGTATCGATGGGAACCACCAGGCACATCGTCGCCTCGACCTTGCCCGGTGCTGAAAAGACCGGCACGGCAAGGCACTTCGTATAGGCATCGACCAGGCCCGAGGTGACGCAGTAGCCGGTCACCCCAGCCTTGGCGATGTCGTCGATGAAATCGTCGAGCCGCAGCTTGCGGCCGTCGGGCAGCACGAGATCGTCTTCCGACACCATGGCTTCGACCTCGGCCCGCTCCAGCCCCGCCAGAAGCAGCCGGCCAGACGCGGTCCAGGGCAGCGGTATCTGCAGGCCGGTGGCCGAGCTGATGCGAAACGGCCTGGTGCCTGGGCTGGAGTGGACGATGGTGTAGCGGCCGCTCTGCAGCATGCACAATTCCGAGGTCTCGCCGGTCTCGCGCGACAGATGGTCGACCTCCTGGCGCCCGCGCCGCAGCAGGTCGTTGCCGCGCACATAATCCATTCCATAGAGATAGAGCTTCTTGCCGAAATAGACGCGGTTGCCGTCGCCCGCCATTTCCAGCAGGCCGGCGTCGACCAGCGACCGCACCAGCGTGTAGGTCGTCGAGCGGGGAGCATTCACCCCCTTGGCAAGGTCGCCAATGCCGATCGCCCGCTGCGTCGTGTGCAGGAAGTCCAGGATCTCGAGCACCCGGTTGAGGCCCTTCTCGCGGGAGGCCGTCGTCTTTTCGTCGGCCGAAACGGCCAAGGCATTGCCATCTTGCATTGTCGATTCCTGGTGTTAGTATCTGTCTTGTACAGGATACATGCGTCTCTTGTAAGAGACAATCGCTTTGAAATCATCGACGTGTGTCTTTGCCTGTGCATGGGGAACACAACACGAAAGGAGGTCGCCGTGAACGACACATCCGGAAGACGTGATTTTCTGAAATTGGGAATGGCGGGACTGGCCGCCACCGGCGTGCTGGCAACCGTCGATGCGCAGAAGGCGGCCGCCCAGGCGGCATCCGACAGCCTGCTGCGCACCGTGCTCGACCGCGGCAAGCTTATCGTCGGCACCGGCAGCACGAACGCGCCCTGGCATTTCGAGAACGATGCCGGCGAACTGGTCGGCATGGACATCACCATGGGACGCATCCTGGCCAAGGGTCTGTTCGACGATCCGACCAAGGTCGAATTCGTCATGCAGGATCCTGCGCAGCGCATTCCCAACGTCACCACCAACAAGGTCGACATCACCATCCAGTTCATGACGATGACGGCGCAGCGCTCGCAGCTGATCAACTTCTCCCGGCCGTACTATGTCGAAGGCGTCGCCTTGCTGACGCTGCCCACCGCCGAGAACAAGACCTTCGACAAGCTGCTTGCCGGCGGTTCGGCGACGCGCATCTCCATCCTGCAGAATGTCGATGCCGAAAGCTCCGTCCACTTTGCCTTGCCACAGGCACAGGTGCTGCAGATCGACACCCAGGCCAACGTGCTGCAGGCGCTGGAATCCAAGCGCGCCGACGCGGCAGCCGTCGACCTGTCCACCGTGCGCTGGCTCGCCTCGCGCAATCCGGACAAATATTTCGACGCCGGCAAGAGTTGGTATTCGATGCTCTACGGCGCGGCCTTGCGGCAGGGCGACCTCGACTGGCTGACCTTCGTCAACCAGACCTTCACCATCGCCATGTTCGGCCATGAATCGGCACTCTACGACGCCGCCTTCAAGGATTATTTCGGTCAGGAACCGCCGGCACGCCATCCCGGCTTCCCGGTCATCTGATCCCGGATCGGGGAACGGCGGCCATGCCCCCC
>NZ_VFTA01000062.1:0-21541 GCF_007003935.1 Mesorhizobium sp. WSM4310 | reverse complement strand
GTCTTGCCATGGTCAACGTGACCAATCGTGCCGATGTTCACATGAGGCTTAGTGCGCTCGAATTTACCTTTTGCCATAGTCTCTTTCCTTGGACGGCCTTGACCTTCAGTTCAGTCGAATGCGGGGCGATTAGCGACAAAGGCCAAAAAACACAAGCGTCTTTTGGCCGGGTGCCGTCTCACTCAGTCCGAACCTGGGATCCGATTGCGGGGATATGACGCCGATATAGGAAGGCGATGCGGGAAATGGAATGGGTGACATGCCGATCGATCGAGGCCTGCATGCCATGTTCTTGCCGGCCAATTCCTGTCTCGATCACGGCCAGTTGATGGCCCATTGCGGCGCCCTCCGAGGTCTGATCTCCTGACCCCATGCAATTCATCCCTGCCTCAATCCGCGGCCCGCTGTTCATGATCATCTCGACCGGGTCGTACCTGGTCAACGATACGATGATGAAACTCGCGACCGCGGGGTTGCCGTCCTATGAGGTGCTGTTCCTGCGTGGTGCCGCCGCGACGCTCTGGGGCTTCCCGCTGTTGTTCGTGCTGGGCTACGGCAAACAGATCCCGTTGATCTTCGACGGCCATGTGCTGCGCAGGAACCTGCTCGAGCTGGCGGCGATCCTTTGCTACGTCGTGGCGCTCGCCAACATGCAGATCGCGGATTCCACGGCGCTGGGACAAATCACGCCGCTCTTGATGCTGGTCGGCTCGTCGATCCTGTTTGGCGAGCGCATCGGCGGCCAGCGCATGGCGCTGATCGGGCTCGGCTTCATCGGCGCGCTGATGGTGGCGCAGCCGACCATGCAAGGCATTTCGGTCTATGCGCTGCTCGCGCTCGGCAACGCCGCGCTGGCGGCCGCGCGCGATCTTGCCGGCAGGCATGTGCCGACGGAGGTGCCGGGAATGATCGTGGCGATTTCCGCTGTGGTGGTGGTGCTGATCGGTGCCGGCGCGGCGCATCTGGCGTCCGAGCGCTGGGTGATGCCCGAAGCTCGCCATTTGCTGCTGCTGGCCGGGGCCGGTTTTTTCCTGATCTTCGGCCATTTCTTCATCTTCATGGCCTATCGCGTCGGGCCGACCAGCGCGGTGGCGCCGTTCTATTACTGCTTCACCGTCTGGGCCGTCATTTCGGGCCTGCTGGTGTTCGGCCAGTTCCCCAACGCGCTGGCGGTCTGCGGCATCCTGCTGGTGGTGGCCAGCGGCCTGACCATCGTCTCGCTGGACCAGCGCAAGCGCCGGCTGACTGTCGTCGCCTAGCATCGGCAGCCGAGCGCCTGTCCGACGCCGAGCACAAGGCCGCTATTCGCAAGTCGCTGATCGGCTGGGCGGTGTTCATCGCCGGAACGCTGATCTTCTTCGCCGCGGCCGATGCAGTGTTGATGCCATAGGCAAGCCGACGCTGGTCTTGCCTCGGCAGAAATTCCAAACTTCAGATCATCCAGCTGGCGCTTAGAGCGTCCGCCGTCCGCTGAACTGGTGATAGGCCCAGAGCACAACCACCGCGCCAACCACCGCGACGATCAGGCTGGAGATGTTGAGACCGGTGACACCCACGCCGAAGAGCTGGCTGCAGATCACGCCGCCGACAATGGCGCCGACAATGCCGAGCACGACATCCATGATCAGGCCTTGGCCGGTCTTGTTGACGATCTTGCTGCCGAGGAAGCCGGCGATGGCGCCGAGAATGATCCAGCTGATGATACCCATTTTTCCTCTCCATCCCCTGCCATCGCGACATTTTCATATGATTGTCAAAAGCTCAAGCCAGCTTGAAATTCCGCCCGGATGCGCCATTGTTGAGATGGGCCGGGCTTGGTCGAGATGGAGGATCCACTATGGGACTTTTTGACAACGCCGTTCCCGGCGGCAACATCACCAAACCGCTGATGATCGCGCTCGGCGCGTTGCTGGTCGGAAAAATGCTGAGCGGCAGAAGTACCGAACAGCCGGATCAGCCTCAAACGCCAGTGCCGGCCGACCCCGCCGCCAGTGACGGCGGTCTGCTCGGCGGCCTGGGCGGCCTGCTCGACAAGCTCAAGAACGCTGGCCACGGCAATGTCGCCGACTCCTGGGTCGGCACCGGGCAGAACCAGTCAATCAACGCCAACGATCTCGGCTCGGCACTTGGGCCGCAGGTGATCCGCGAGATCGCGCAGCGCACCGGAATGGATGAGGGCGAACTGCTCAAGCAACTGTCGACGGCCCTGCCCGGCATCGTCGACAAGCTGACGCCGAACGGCCAGGTGCCGCAACAGCACCAGGTGGCTTCCGCGTTCAACAGCTGACGCGGCAAACACCGATGCCCTGAAGCGCTGCGCGGGTGGTCGCGCAGTGTGCAGGTTTGACAACGGATGGGATGAAACCAGGCTGGTAGCGAGAATCGGCGCCGCTAAGCTTTGAACCCCTCAATGTCGATCTCTTCGATGACATTCTGCGGATCCGCACGTAAAGCTTTGATAACTGCCGACCATATCCGGTGGGCCAATTCGTACCATCCACGCGTAGCCTCGAAGTCCAGTGGCTCGAGCCTGGCGTAGCCCAAGCCGTCTGGCGATACACCGAAGTGCCGACAAGCGTCATAGATATCGATGAACTTGTCGAATTCGTCTGTGCTGATGACCGTCAGGCTGTGCTGCGCGACAAAACGCTTCCAGATGGCCCTTGGACTTGCGATCCTCCCAACTGGCGGCGCCGGATCATTCTGCCCAAGCAGTTGAGAAACGCTCAGACCCAAAGTAGCGACGATGAAAACGCATCGCTCAACCAGATCTTTAGTAGCTTCCTTGTCTTGTAGATAATTTGCGGAGAGTTCGTTCCAATGGTGCTGCGCTTGTTTCAGCGCATACAGCTGGAGGTTGGTACTGGAAGTGCCGTCCGTGTTTAGGGAATAGTATGGTCTCATCGCTCCCCCCAAACGGCCGATGAACTAAAGCATTGCCTCGAGGGCCGTGATCATGGCCGTGTCAGGCGGTTATCTGGAGCGGGTAGCGGGAATCGAACCCGCATATTCAGCTTGGAAGGCTGCTGCTCTACCACTGAGCTATACCCGCGCCTTGCACTGAAGTATCGGATTCACCCGAAAAGCGCCATGCACTTTTCGGCCCGATGCTTTTCTCGTTTCAGGGCTTCCGGGCCGGCAGTGGTGGAGAGGGTTGGATTCGAACCAACGTAGGCTAAGCCAACGGATTTACAGTCCGTCCCCTTTAACCACTCGGGCACCTCTCCAGTCTGCCGCCGGAGCCATGCAACGAGGCATTCTTGCCGATCCCGGAGCCCGAGTTGGATATCTTCTCCGAAATCAGCGAAGCGCCTTATGGCGGCAAGGCCAGTGGGTGTCAACCGCGCAGGAAGGGTTTTTCGATGTTGTTCGCCGGCTGCGGCGACGGGCCATATCCTTGGCCGGTGGAGACAGCTATAGAAGCCGGCCATGAGCAACAAGACCAATACCCCCAAAGACACCCATTACGCCAAGCTGCGCCGCGCGCACCGCGACGAGAAGAGCGGCGGCGCGCCGGCATTCCGGCCGCGCCAGCCCGTGCCGCCCGGCGAAAACGCCGCCGATGGCCTGGTGCGACTTTATGGCCTGCACACGGTGCGCGCCGCGCTCGACAATCCGCGGCGCCGGATCAGAAAAATGCTGGTGACCCGCAACGCGGCCGAGCGCCTGGAGATAGAAGATCTCGCCGTCCTGCCCTTCAAGGCGGAGTTGGTCGAGCCCAGGGACATCGACAAGATCACCGGGTCGGACGCCGTGCACCAGGGTGTGCTGATCGAGGCGGAGCCGCTGAAGCCGAAGCGCCTCGACGCGCTCGGCGACACGAGACTGGTGCTGGTGCTCGACCAGGTCACCGATCCGCACAATGTCGGCGCCATCCTGCGCTCGGCGGTCGCCTTCGGCGCCGGCGCGCTGATCACCACCGCGCGCCACAGCCCGCAGGAATCCGGCGTGTTGGCAAAATCCGCCTCCGGCGCGCTGGAACACATCGACCAGATCGAGGTGAAGAACCTGGCCGACGCGCTCGGGCAACTGCACGAAGCCGGCTTCCAGACCATCGGGCTTGATTCCGACGGGCCGGCGGAACTCGAGACGAGCTTTGCCGGCGACAGGATCGCGCTGGTGCTCGGCGCCGAAGGCAAGGGCCTGCGCCAGAAGACGCGCGAGACGGTGACGACGCTGGCGCGGCTCGACATGCCCGGCGCCATCCGCTCGCTCAACGTGTCGAATGCAGCGGCGATCAGCCTTTATGCCGCGCGAAAATTCCTTTCGGCGGACTGAACGAGCTACAAGTATGTTCGAAGCATTCTCAGATGCGGATGAATGGCTCGCGCTTTACGCGAGCACAGTCGGCACGTTGAGAACACTCACTCCATCGGAGTTCTACGACGAGACGAACAACCGCTATCATACCGCGAGAGATGACATAATGCGGCTGGTTCACGGCCTTGAAAATCCCGCCGACTTTCGAGAATTCCTCGACGTTAACGCCGGTCGGAAGACTTGGCTGCCGGACAGCTCCGAAGCCTTGACTGCCATGGACGGTACTGAAATTCACTATCGGGTTGTCAGCAACCTAGCGGATGAAAGGTGGGTTGACGGGGCTCTCAACGAAGCTTTCGAGAACGGCACGCTTATTCCAGCCCTTGAACGGATCGCTGCCGAGATCGGCAAGTTCAAATTGAACAGCAGTCAGCAAACTCCCTGACCACTCTCGCCATTCGTGGCTCGGTCAATCTTAGCGCCATACGGGCTTTCTAAACCACGGCTGAGCGCACAAAGGTAAGAAACGGGTTCCGGCGACAGACGCAGGAACCCGTTCTCTGACAGGACAAGAGGTGGCGACTTGGGAACGTTGCGCCGCCCTTTCCCGACCTATGCCGCTTTGCCTTTCACTTCGGTCACTTCGCCACCGACCTCGAAATTGGCCATCCGCTCCAGCGCCCTGACCAGCGCCGAGTGATCCTCCTTCGCGCCGCCATTGGCGGCGCAGGAGTTGAACAGCTGCTGGGTGGTCGAGGTGTTGGGCAGCGCCACGCCGAGCGCCTTGGCGCCCTCCAGTGCCAGGTTGAGATCCTTCTGGTGCAATTCGATGCGAAAGCCCGGCGCGAAGGTGCGTTTGACCATGCGCTCGCCATGCACTTCGAGGATGCGCGAGGCCGCTAAACCGCCCATCAAAGCCTGCCTGACCTTGGCGGGATCAGCGCCGGCTTTCGAAGCAAAAACAAGCGCTTCGGCGACGGCTTCAATGGTCAGTGCGACGACGATCTGATTTGCCACTTTGGTGGTCTGGCCGACGCCGTTAGGGCCGACCAGCGTGATGTTCTTGCCCATCTTCTCGAAGACGGGTTTTGCGCGCTCGAAGGGCTTTTCCTCGCCGCCGACCATGATGGTGAGCGACGCTGCCTTGGCGCCGACCTCGCCGCCCGAAACCGGCGCGTCGAGATAGTCGCAGCCGAGTTCGTTGATCTTGCCGGCGAAAACCTTGGTCTCGATCGGCGAGATCGAGCTCATGTCGATGACCAGCTTGCCTTTGGTCAGGCCGGACGCAACGCCATTTTCGCCGAACAGCACGTCGGCGACCTGCGGGGTATCAGGCACCATGGTGATGACGATCTCTGCCGCCTTGGCGACGGCGGCGTGGCCGGAGACTGTTTTCAGGCCCTTGGCGACGAGATCAGCCGGCGGCTTCGAGCGATGGTCGCTGGCGATGACCTTGTAGCCAGCATCGAGCAGATTCCCCGCCATCGGCGCGCCCATGATGCCGAGGCCGATGAAGCCTATGGTTTCCATTGTGGTTCTCCGTCTTTTGCGGGGCCGCGTTCCTTCGCGCCCCCCCTCTGGCCTGCCGGCCATCTCCCCCACGAGGGGGGAGATTGGCAGCGTCAGCGCCGGCTCTTAAGCCGCCGCGCTGCCCTGCCCGGCCAGGTCCCGGAACCAGCCAAGCCCTGCCTCGGTGCCGGCTTTCGGCTTGTATTCGGCACCGATCCAGCCGGAATAGCCGATGCGGTCGATGTGGTCGTAGAGGAAGGGATAGTTGATCTCGCCCGTTCCCGGCTCGTGACGGCCGGGATTGTCCGCAAGCTGGATATGCGCGATGCGGCCGAGGTTGGCCTCGATTTTACGGGCGAGATCCCCCTCCATGATCTGCATGTGATAAATGTCGTATTGCAGGAACAGGTTTTTCGAGCCGACGCGGTCGATCAGCGCCAGCGCCTGGTCGGAGTAATTGAGGAAGAAGCCTGGGATGTCGCGGGTGTTGATCGGCTCGATCAGCAGCCGGATGCCGGCCTGTTCCAGCTTCTCCGCCGCGAAGGCGAGGTTTTCGGCGAAAACATCCTCGAGCACCTTGCGGTCGACGCCGGCGGGCGCGATGCCGGCCAGGCAATTGACCTGCGCGCAGCCGAGCGCCTGTGCGTAGGTGATCGCCTTGGCGATACCCTGGCGGAATTCCGGCACGCGGTCCGGCAGCACGGCGATGCCGCGCTCGCCCTTGCCCCAGTCGCCGGCCGGCAGGTTGAACAGCACCTGTGTCAGGCCATTCTTCTTCAGCCTAGCGGCCACCACCTCCGGCGCATGGTCATAAGGACCAATATATTCGACGCCCTTGAAGCCGGCGCGGGCGGCGGCGTCAAAACGGTCGAGGAAATCGTGCTCGCCAAAGAGCATCGACAGATTGGCGGAAAAACGCGGCATTCTTTTTGTCCTCTTATCAGTCGAGCATCACGATCGCGGTCGGCGCGTCTTCCTGATGTTCGGCAAGTTCCTCGAATTCGGTGATCTTGTCGATCTCGGTGCCCATCGAGATGTTGGTGACGCGCTCCAGGATAAATTCGAGCACGACCGGAACCCGGTGCTCCTTCATCATCCGTTGCGCTTGCCTAAAGGCGCTCGCGAATTCCTCGGGCTTGCGCACCCTCACCGCCTTGCAGCCCATCGCTTCGGCGACGGCGACATGGTCGACGCCATAGCCGGCCTCGGGATCGCCCGATCGGTTGATGTTCTCGAAGGCGAGGCTGACCTCATAATCCATCGAGAAGCCACGTTGCGCCTGGCGGATCAGGCCGAGATAGGCGTTGTTCACGACGACATGGATGTAGGGCAGCTTGTGCTGCGCGCCGACCGCCAGTTCCTCGATCATGAACTGGAAATCATAGTCGCCCGACAGCGCCACGATGGTGCGGTCGGGATCGGCGGCGCGCACGCCAAGGGCTGCCGGCAGTGTCCAGCCGAGCGGCCCGGCCTGACCGCAATTGATCCAGTTGCGCGGCTTGTAGACGTGCAGGAACTGCGCGCCGGCGATCTGCGACAGGCCGATCGTGGTGACATAGGTGACGTCGCGGCCGAACGCCTTGTTCATCTCCTCGTAGACGCGCTGCGGCTTCAGCGGCACTTGGTCGAAATGCGTCTTGCGCTTCATCGTCTTCTTGCGAGCCTGGCATTCCTTGGCCCAGCCCGACCAGTCACGCAGCTTGCCCGCCGTCTTCCACTCGGTGGCGACGTCGAGCAGCGTCTTCAGCGCCGCACCCGCATCCGATACGACGCCGAGATCCGGCGCGAAGACACGGCCGATCTGCGTGGGCTCGATGTCGACATGGATGAATTTCTTGCCCCTGGTGTAGACGTCCACAGAACCGGTGTGACGGTTGGCCCAGCGATTGCCGATGCCGAAGACGAAATCGGCTTCCAGCATCGTCGCATTGCCGTAGCGATGCGACGTCTGCAGCCCGCACATGCCGGCCATCAGACGGTGGTCGTCGGGGATCGCGCCCCAGCCCATCAGCGTCGGGATGACCGGCACACCTGATATTTCCGCGAATTCGATCAGCAGGTCGGATGCGTCGGCATTGATGATGCCGCCGCCGGCGACGATCAGCGGCTTTTCCGCCGCATTGAGCATTGCCAGCGCCTTTTCGGCCTGGGCGCGCGTCATGGCCGGCTTGAACGGCGTCAGCGGCTCATAGGCATCGATGTCGAACTCGATCTCGGCCAGTTGCACGTCGACGGGCAGGTCGATCAGCACC
This sequence comes from Mesorhizobium sp. WSM4310, assembly GCF_007003935.1. NCBI lineage: Bacteria > Pseudomonadati > Pseudomonadota > Alphaproteobacteria > Hyphomicrobiales > Phyllobacteriaceae > Mesorhizobium > Mesorhizobium sp. WSM4310. Next base: position 13,520 of record NZ_VFTA01000062.1, on the reverse strand, counting down.
GGACCGGGCCGCGACGAGCGCATGAGATGAAACGCCTTCTGCAGCGCCATCGGCACAAGATAGGGCTCCATGACGGTGACCGCCCATTTGGCGACCGGTGCGGCGATGGCGGCGATGTCGACGGCCTGGAAATCCTCCTTGTTGAGCCGCGCACGCGGCGCCTGGCCGGTGATGCACAGGATCGGGATGGAATCGGCGGCGGCCGAATAAAGACCGGTGATCATGTCGGTGCCGGCCGGCCCGGAGGTGCCGATGCAGAGCCCGATATTGCCAGCCTTGGCGCGGGTGAAGCCTTCCGCCATGTGGGAGGCGCCCTCGACGTGGCGGGCAAGGACATGGCGAATGCTGCCCCTCGCCTTCAGTGCCGAATAGAGAGGATTGATCGCCGCGCCCGGCACGCCGAAGGCGCAGGAGATACCTTCCTTTTCGAGAACGAGAACCGCCGCATCGACAGCGCGCATCCTGGCCATTTTCCGGCCCTCCACTTGGGTTGTCATTGTTGGATGACCGAGAATGTCAGCAAGCCGGTTATTTTTCAATTTTTTCAGAATATTTTTTCATTTCTAGAAAACGGCGACTATTTGCTGATTTTATTGGGTTTTCCGTTTTCCAGGAATTTGCGGCCTCACAGCAGTGAAAAACTTTTTCATTGTATGTTTGGAGAAATCGGCGAAACTGGTGCGATGGAAACCATCGAAAAACGCCAGCGCGGCCGGCCGCGCGCTTTCAACGGACCTGCCGAAACCAGTTCCGTGCAGTCGCTGGACCGGGCCTTGCGCATACTGGCTATTGTTGCCGAGGGCAGCGGCCTGTCGCTGAGCGAGATATCGGCACAAAGCGGCCTTGCCGCCTCCACCGCCTACCGCATGCTGACGACACTCGAAAACCACGGCATGGTCGAGTTCGACACATCAGACCAGTTGTGGTCGATCGGCGTCGAGACCTACCGCATGGGCGCCGCCTTCCTGCGCCGCCGCAAGCTGGTCGACCGCGCCCGCATCGTCATGCAGGAGCTGATGGAAAGAACCGGCGAGACCGCCAATCTCGGCGTCGCCGAGGATGATTGCGTGGTGTTCGTCAGCCAGGTCGAGACGCACCAGGCGATCCGCGCCTTCTTCCGCCCGGGCACGCGCAGCCCCTTTCACGCCTCCGGCATCGGCAAAGCGGTGCTGGCGCATCTCGAGCCGGAGCGCGTCGGCACCATTCTGCGCAAGGCCGGCCTGCAGCGCTTCACCGACAAGACGCTGTCCGAGATCCCTGCCCTCGCCCACGATCTGGCCGTCATCAAGCAGCGCGGATGGTCGGTCGACGACGAAGAGCGGCACCCCGGCATGCGCTGCGTGGCGGCCGCCATCTTCAACGAATTCGGCGAGCCGATCGGCGGCGTTTCCGTATCGGGGCCGACCGTGCGGGTGACGCCGGAGCGGCTGGCCGAGATCGGGCCGATGGTGCGCAGTGCCGCGGCCGAGGTGACCCGGATGATCGGCGGCGCGCAAGCCGGCTGATCAGCCTGCCCCGGGCAGCGCGCTCCTGGTCGCAATATCGAAGAAATCGAGCCGTATGGCCGTGCCGACACCGCAAGCGCCGGCGGGGCATGGACCCTGTCTTGCCGTGGCGTTCGAATGCATGCGAAAGGGCGCGGATGAGGAAAACCGTTCAGCTTCTGCTTGTCGCTTCGCTTTGCGGATGCGTTGCGACGACACCTCGACCCGATGCAGGCGACCAGCGCGTCGATCCCATTCCGTTCTCGCTCGCGCTCGAGGAGGTCGTCATCACCGGCATTCGACAGCGCTTGCCGGATCCTGCTTCCGTCAGGCTCGGAAGGACGCTTGCCGGCGAGCGGACAGTGAACGGCCGCAAGGAGATCGTGGTCTGCGGCTTCGTCAGCGGCAAGACTGCGGCCGGCGGCGCTGGCGGCGACCAAGCCTTCATCGCCAGGATCTACCCGGATTCGGCAAGCAGCCTCGAGCTTGTCGCCATGGGCGGCGCTTCGGAAACAAGGCGCCTCGTCGACAGCACCTGCAGCGCGGCCGGATTGCCGATTTCTGATTCCGCCTGAACACGCAACTGTAAGTATTTATGAGAGAAAGAAAAAGGGCCTCGCGCGAGCCCCTTTCTCTGTTGACGATCCTCCTCTCTCAGAGCCGGCAGTAGTGGCTGTAGCCGTCGTAGCCGATGTAGGTGTCGGAGTCCGGATCGTAGCTCGAGTAGCGATCGAGGCAGCGACGCACATGCCAGGAACCGCCGTCTTCGTCGACATAGACGGTGCGCGGGGGCTGCTGGGCAAGCAGGCTGCCAAGGACGAACCCGCCCACGCCGGCGGCGATGCCGATTCCGAGGTCGTGGTGATGCGAATGAGCCGCCGAAGGCTGAACGGTGCCGACCAGCGTGGTGGCTGCGACGGTGGTGGCGATGACGCCGGAAACGAGTGTGCGCTTGAACATGATGATCTCCTTGCTTCGTTGACCGAGGCGATCCATCCGCCTCTTGATCATCTGTCGCTGCCGCACAGGAAAAGGTTCGAGGCTTTTTTGACTTTTTTTGCGCAGATGCTGCCGGGTCCCGGCCCTTGGGCCCACGGAACATGCAAAAGGGCGGCCGAGGCCGCCCTTCGAACGCAACGGGCCTTGGTATCAAAGGATGATAACCACCCTGCCATGGTGATGATGCCGGTGATGGTGGTGGTACCACCAGTAGTCGCCATAATCGTCGTCGTAGTAGTAATGATGGTGATGATGCATGCCGTGAGCCGACGACGTCTGAACGGTGGCGGCCAGTGCGCCTGTGGCAAGAAAAACGGCTACGACAGCTGAAGTGAGCATGCGCTTGAACATGATGATCTCCTGGATCCTTGACCGAGGCGACCATTCGCCTCTGGAGATCAGTCGGCGCGGCCTGTCAAAAGGTTCGAAAGATCGAGGAGATTCTTCGGCGAGGCGGAAGGAAGAGTGAGTAGTGAGTAGCGAGGGCAGGATCACGGGGATCCCGGCCCCACTACCCACTACTCACTAGTCGCTCCGCACGCTCATCCCATGCCGGTTATGTGGCGAAGCCAGAAGGCGAGCGCGATGAATCCGATGATCGTGGTCACGCCGGTCCAGTCGACATTGGCTTTCCTGACGTCGCTGATGAGCTTGACCAGCAGCATCCAGGCGATGACGACGAGGGGGAGAATGATGACAAGCCTGATCATGCGACACTCCAGTCCGAAGCGATTGCACCTTCCTCATATGTAGGAAGCGTGCTCCTGGATTTCAGCATGGGCCGGCCCGGCGGCGGCGTCATCCACCGCCGGGGTAACCGAAAACGGAGTTTTGTCTTTACTGGCGCACGAAATATGCTACCGGAGCGCCGTGCCCTTGTAGCTCAGCTGGTAGAGCAGCGGTTTTGTAAACCGAAGGTCGGCGGTTCGATCCCGTCCGGGGGCACCAGTTCTCAAGCCGTAAGCCGTTCTTTTGCCTGCGCAATTTAGCACCCTTTGGAATCCCGCCTTCTGCCACTGACCGGGCTACCGAGCGTTTGTGTAAGATTTTGTGTAACGGAGACCGGCCTTTTCGTACGAATCTTCGGCACCGATATCTGGCCGCAGAATATCCAAACTGGGTCATTCTCCCTGTTGGCGTCTGCGGCCGTCCTGACCATTCCGGCCCAGCTGGTCCACCACCATTTCGATGAAGGTCTTCAGCTTCGGCGTTTGTCGCCGATCAGGGTGAAACAGCAGATGAATGGGACGCGGAGGCGTTTCGTAGTTCGGCAACACTCTGACGAGCTGCCCGGTCGCGAGGTGCGTGCGCACCGCCTCTTCTCCGATCAACGCCAAGCCGAAACCTGCGAGCGCCGCCTCCAGCAACGAAGCGGGGTTGTTGACCTTGAGACGGCCGTGGACCAGGGCCTTTGAGATGAGACCGTCCCGTACAAAGAGCCAATCGCTGAACGTTGGTTCGGGCCAGTTGCCGAAGAGCAGGCATTCATGATTGACCAGATCCGATACGATCGAGGGCATCCCTCGTTCTTTTAGGTATGCAGGCGACCCGCAGGCAATCGTCTGAAAGGGTGCGAGCTCTATCGCCCCTAGGTTAGACTCCCCGAGAGGACCGATCCGGAACACCGCCTCAAACCCGTCGTCGATAAGGTCGACAAAGCGGTCGTTGAGAACCAGGTCGACATCGACACTGGGGTGGCTGCTCAAATATCGTGCGACCACAGGTGTCACGCAGTGAGCTCCGAATGAAACCGGCGCATTGACGCGCAAGAGCCCTCGCGGTTTACCCCTGGCCTCATCAGCAATTGCATCCGCCCAGTCGACCTCGGCCAGCGCCACTTTGCACCGATCGTAGTAGGACTTGCCGATCACCGTCAGGCTTTGCTTTCGGGTTGTGCGGTTGAGCAGGCGTGCGCCTAAACGTGCCTCCAGATAGGTGACGTGCTTGGCCACCATCTGCGGTGAGATGCCGAGCGCCGATGCCGTCGCTGCAAAGGAGCCGCTTTCTGCCGCCTTTACGAATGCGGCCATGCTGGCGAGACGATCCATTCCACACTCCTGGTTGGGAGAGCCGGTTTCATGGCGCCATTTATCGATCTAATGCAAGGGGTCATATAGCTTCACAAGCAATCTCATCCCCCACACCTTCGAAAGGCATAAACATGAAAATCGGCATTGTTGGCGCTGGCAATATCGGCAGCGCACTCACCCATCTCTTCCAGGCCGCAGGGCACGAGGTCACGATCTCCAATTCGCGCGGACCAGGGTCTCTGGCGGGCCTGTCGGCGGAAACCGGCGCTCGGGCCGCTGCGATCGAAGAGGCTGTCCGCGGCCAGGACGTCGTGGTCGTCGCCGTTCCTACAATCAAAATCCCTAGTCTGCCCCGCGAACTGTTCGCGTCCACGCCAGCCGACGTCGTCGTCATCGACACGACCAACTACTATCCACGACAGCGCGACGGTCATCTGGACGGAATTGAGGACGCTAACACCGAAAGCGAATGGGTCGAGCGGCACCTTGGGCGTCCGGTGGTCAAAGCGTTCAACACGATAGAAGCGACCCATCTCCTACCGGGCGCCAAGCCGGCGGGCTCCGCGGACCGCATCGCGCTGGCGGTGGCGGGTGATGACGCTCGGGCCAAGTCCAAAGCCATGGCGCTGATCGATGGGATCGGCTTCGACGCAGTGGACGCCGGCACTATCGCGGAATCCTGGCGTCAGCAGCCGGGCTCGCCGGGCTATCTCAAGGACTATGACGTCAAGGGCGTCCGTAGCGCGCTCGCCAAGGCGAACCCTAAACGTCAGCCCGAGTGGCGCGCCACGCCCAACAGCCCCGGCACCTACGACTTGCCGGCGTAAACGCCTTGGTCCGGCACCATCTGCCCCGCTCACAGGCCATCAAGGATTAGCCGATGCGCTGCCCGTCAACCCATTGGGAGCTGACGGGCGGCGGCATCTGCGGTGTCCTCGGGTCTCGTGTTGAAGGCTATCGCGGCGTTCGGCGCCGCCTTGCGGATGATGTTCACCACGGTTTCGAACAACAGTAGGCTCTTAGGCGGCAGCCTGAGACCGCCTCCAATCACCACGCAATCATACGCACCATCGCCCAGAGCTCTCTTGAGGTCAGCAAATCCGGCGGCATCGGGCGTGATCATGCAGGTATCGCCCTGCCACCCCCGTTCCTCAATCTTCGCCACGCCCAAAGCGATCCCGGCGTTGATCTTTTCGGCATTAAAGCCGGGCGGCAATGACGGGTCCGAGAAGTCAACTGTTTCAGGTTTCTGGCCGACAAATAGTATTCGCGTCATTGGAATTCTCCATAGAGTTTCGGGGTTCGGAAAGTGGGGATATCGTTCGGGGGCAAGGCTTGCCGCCTCAATGCGCCGACCGTCAAGGATATCCATCCAGTCAGGGGCACGCCCTTGTGACCTTCACCAAGTGATCAGGGGCGATCTGCGCAGCCACGTATCCGCAGTGAGTTGCTGAACAACGAAATCCGCGACATCGGCTCGGGCGATCGTCCCGCCATGTACGCCTGACAGATCGGTCAACGCCCTGATGCGACCGCGCGAAGGCTTGTCGTTGAGCACCATCGGCCGGACGATGGTCCAGTCGAGCGTGCTGCCCCTGATCGCATCTTCCTGCCGATCCTTGTCTTCATAGACCTTCCGCAGCATGAGGGGCAGGAACACCCGGTCGAAGAAGAAACCGCCATGGCCGCGGCTGTCGCCGGCGCCGAGGCCAGTGATGCACACCAGCCGACGGATGTTCTGCTGCTCCATAGCGCCGACCAGCGCGCGCGTCGCCGTTGAGAGCAAGGTCACCTCCCGGAACGGGCTCATGGCGGTGCCCAATGAACTGACGACGGCGTCACAACCAGCGATGGCGCGAGTTAGCGCGGCGGTATCGCGGGCGTCGCCTTCGACGAGCTCGGCGCCGGTGAGGTCCTTGGCCTTTGCCTTGGAACGAACGAGGGCTACGACGTTGTGTCCCTCCGCGATGGCCTTAGCGACGATCAGCCGGCCGGTTGCGCCAGTGGCGCCCAATACCAGAATTTTCATTTCAAGCCTCCGAAGCTGTGCTGTTGGACGGGGAAGTATCGACGAGCCGCTGGCGGAGGAAGTCAACGATGGCGTCCACCGAGCGCTCGGCCGCGAGAAAGTGGCCGAGGGAAGACTGGAAGACATGTGGCATGCCCTGCCAGACCGACAGCGTGACCTCCACCCCTGCCGCCCTCGCCCGGTCGGCGTAGCGCACGGAATCCGCGAGCAGCAATTCGTCATCTCCGACATCGATCCGGATCGGCGGCAGGCCGTTCAGCCGAGCATAGAGCGGTGATGCCTTCGGGTTCTTCGCATCCTGGCCCTGAAGATACATGTCCGCGAAGCCCTGGAGCACGCCGCCCGTGAAGATCGGGTCCGCCTCCGCCCTGGTCTCGAGGCTGTCACCGGTGAGCGCAAGGTCAGTCCAGGGCGACATCACCGCTGCCCCGACTGGTTGCACCGTGCCGTTCGTTTTGTCGGCAGCGAGGACCGACAGCAGCGACAGCGTCAAACCGCCGCCGGCAGAGTCACCTACAACCACGATCCGTTCGGCGCCGTCCGCAACGAGCCCGCGATAGACGGCGACCGCATCGTCGATGGCTGCCGGGAATGGGTATTCGGGTGCGAGCCGATAGTCAGGGACAAAGGTATCGGCGCCGACACGTGATGCGATCTGACCCGCGAAGTTGGTGAGCGCCTCGGCTGAGCCGAGCACATAGCCACCACCATGAAGATAGAGGATGTGCGCGCCCGATCGTGCACTCACCGGCCGAAGCCAGAAGCCGGCAATGCCTCCGACCGTCGCAGCCTCGACCTGGACATCCGCCGCAGCGGGTGTTGCGGCAAACATGGCGTCGAACATCGGTCGCGCCTCGGGACCGAGTTTCTCACCCTTATGGGCCGAGGCCGCCTGTCGCATCGCGGCTACCGCAGGAGCATCTTCAGGCGAGAGGGGATGGATCGTCATCATGGCAGGTCTCCTTGGTTGGGGGTAAAGTGCGGGCTCAGCCCTTCGCCCACTGGGAGGCGGCATCCCTGGCAAAAGCGGCATAGGAGCGGGGGGCGTGGCCGAGCAGTTTGGTCAAGCGCTCGATGTCGTCAGAGGTCGCCACCGCGCCTTCCGTCTGATACCGGCTGAACATCAGGCGCAGGTCGAGCGCATGCCAGGCCGGCAGCATGGTCTTCGTACGCTGCTCCATGACGACGAGATCGTCGCCGCCATGGCGGATCGCGCGGCCGAGGGCTTCGCTCCAGATGGTGGCGATGCCGTCGCCGGTCAGACTGTCCGGACCAACCAGGGCGTAGGTCTCGCGGCCGAGCGGCGTGGCGGACTGTTCACGGCGGACCAACTCGATCGCTGCGGCCTCGCCGATGTCGCGGATATCGACCATCGAGACGCCTTTCTTGCCGATCGGCGAGCCATAAATGCCGGTCTTCAGCAGTCCGTCCTTCTGGCGAAGATCGTTCTGGATGAAGTAGGCGGGACGCAGGATCGTCGCGGGCAGGTCGAGCGCATCGATCATGTGTTCGACCGTGTACTTGCCCGCAAAATGCGGCACATCGGCATAGCCGTCGCCGCCGAAGACCGAGAGATAGACGATGCCTTTGACGCCGGCCTCGCGGGCGACCGTCAGGGTGAGCATGGCCTGGGTCAATTCATCGGCGACGTTCGGGGCGAGCAGGAACAGTGTGCTGACACCTTGCAGTGCCGCGCGCACCGAATCCGGATCAGCGAGGTCACCGCGGACCGCGGTCACGCCCGAGGGCAGTTGCGCTGTTTCAGGTGAGCGCGTCAGCGCGCGGACCTCGACGTTTCGCCCCTGTAGGTGGGCCAGGACTTGGGACCCGATGGTCCCGGTGCTTCCGGTTACCAAAATAGCCATTGTGAAAACTCCTGTTTGTGCGTGTCGAGGGAAAGATAAACGTTCCAATCTTGAGTGGGAGGTGGCATGATCGGAACAGGTCGTCTCAATATTGGAACATGGCATGGATCTAGAAGCCTTGGCCGATTTCAATCTCGTTGCCGCCCACGGCGGTTTCGGCCGGGCCGGTCGCATCTCCGGCCGATCCAAGGCGACATTGTCGCGCCATGTGAGCGAACTCGAACATAGCCTCGGCGTGAGGCTGATCGAGCGTGGGTCCCAGAGCCTGCGACTGACGGACGAAGGGCGAGCGCTTTACGAGCGCACGGACGGATTGATGGCGGAAATCGCGGAGGCGGGAGAGGCGATTGTCTTGGGTGCGTCGACCCCGAGAGGCAGGCTGCGGATAAGCGCTCCCGTGGTTTTCGCACATGTGGCGCTTCCCATGATCGGCACTCGTTTCGCTCTCGCCTATCCGGAGGTCAAGCTTGAGATTGTTGCCGAGGATCGCAAGGTCGATCCGGTCGAGGATGGCTACGACCTTGTAATCCGGATCGATCCTTCACCGGATGAACGGCTCATCGGTCGCCGTTTTCTCAATGACGAGCGGCTGATTGTTGCCTTGCCGGACATGCCGCGCCCTCAGCCGGTGCCGGGCGGCAGACCGAGTCCGGTAAAGGCCGTTTTGCTGAGCGCAACGTCGCTGAACGTGGTTTGGCGCATCAAATCCGATTTTGAGGACGAAATCCTTTTGAAGCCCGAGCCAATCCTGCGCTTCTCGTCTCTGCTGATGGTGCGCGATGCCGTTCTGGCTGGTGCGGGCGCGGCATTGCTTCCGAAGCTTCTTGTCGTAGGCGATATCGAGGCGGGCCGCCTTGTTTGTTGGGGAACTGATGCCGGTCCGCCTGTCGAGATCTGGGCGCTCCAAAGTTCGCGACGGCTTATCGGTGCGAAGGTTCGCGCTTTCCTGGATGTGATGGAGAGGGCATTTCCCACCAAAACTTTCGTTCCTGCAACCTGAACAAGAACCTGTCCCGCCGGCCAGGCGCCTCCCCGTTTTAGGATGAAGACGGTTTCCCGGCACGGCCATACTGGCGTGGTGTACAGTCCATAACCTCTTAAAGGCTGTGCTGAACGCGCTTTTGGTTTGTAAACCGAAGGTCGGCGGTTCGATCCCGTCCGGGGGCACCAGCAGCGCAACGCTTATGTCGGCTATAGTCGCTTCGACAGGCGGCCCCACCAAGCCTTGTTGAACGCGCTCTCGCAGCATTGCGCGCCTTCTACTAAGCGTTCGCGACCTGGGCGGATGCCCTGACCCTGGTGAACGTGTTGCGTACCCTGACGGATCTGTAGACGTAAGCGACCCAGAGTCCGGCCATGGCAAACGAGGCTATAGACGTCGCAATCGCGTTTCCGGTGACCACTTGCCCGACCCGAACCCTGAAAACCGTGGAAACCAAGGCTGCGTCCAGGATGAAGACCACCGGGATTGCAAGCCATTGGGCGAGGAACAACTGCTTGAACCAAGGGCTCCGCCTCAGCATGGCAACGACCACCACCAGTTGCAGCACCAGAAACGCCAGCAGCAGGGCACTCTCGCCATAGACCACCATGGGTCCGTTCGGCACCAGCATGAGCTGGTTGTAGCCATCGCTCGAGGACCCTATTGCGGCAAGCGTGCGCAATGGCGACAAGGATTGACCGATCGCGAGAAGCATTAGCCATCCTCCGAACCCGACGGGATCCGCCGGATTCTGCGAGGGCTTGATGGCGGATCGAACCGCAAAGAAGACGGGGACGCCGATCAGCAACAGAAGGATTGCCCAATGCCAGATGGAAAACTGCATTCACTCCTCCCCTAAAAATGCACCCAGGGGTTGTATCGATTTCGGATTCGACTCAAGAGGGTTGAGCCGCGACTTGGTCCCAAAATCGATTCTGCTGCCTGTTCCTGACAATCACACCCCGATCGCCGCCACCAGAATCCGGTTTTGCCGGCGTACCGCCGCGCGCAGTTCCGCGATCTTCGCCTCGTCGCGCTTCACGAATTCGATGAACATCATGTTCATGTTATTGAAGATCAGTTCGCCGAGTGCCGCGCCGTCTATGTCCCGGCGCACCAGGCCGATCTCCTGCAGCCGGGCGATCAGCGCGCGGATCTGTTCGGTGAGCGAGCGGTCAAGCGCGGTATAGGCCTGGCCGAACGGGCTGTCGGGCAATTGCGTCGAGATCGCCATGGCCTGCCGCCACATCTCCTTGCTGAGATAGTGCAGCGAATGCTCGATATAGATGCCGATCAGCGTGTCCAGCGCATCGCCGACATTGGCCGGGGGCCTGGCGACGACACCGCGCCCGGCATTGAGCACCTCGTTGACCTCCAGCGAGACGATGGCGCCCAGGATGTCGCCCTTGTTCTCATAGTAATTGTAGATCGTGCCGATCGACACTTCCGCCTGCGCGGCGATCGCCTCGATCTTGGCGCCCTCGTAGCCGGCCTCGCGGAAAAGCGCCGCCGCCGCCTCGATGATGCGCCTGTGCCGGTCCGCCTTTTGCCTTGCCCGCAATCCGCTCATAGCTGCCTCTTGCCACAAAAACAGAATTGACTCAATTTTAGAATTGGTTCAATTTTTTGCAAGAAGCCACAAAGGCAAGGGAGAACACTCGATGTCCGTCAAATCCGCATCCGGGAATCCGCTTTCCATCCTGAAGCGCCATCTGCACGCCGCCTGTGCCGCCACGGCCCTGCTGCTTGGCGCGGGCACCCTCGCCGAGGCCGCCGATCTCAACGCCCTGATCTGGTGCGACCATTCCGATCCGGCCCTGCTGCAGCCCTTCGAAGAGGCCAACAACGTCAAGGTCAACGTCAAGGAGTTTGAAGGCACCGGCGCCGGCCTCGCCATCGTCGAGCAGTCGCAGCCCGGCGACTGGGACGTGATGGTGATCGACTCGATCGACGTGCCGCGCGGCGTCGAAAAGGGCCTGTTCGAGCCACTGCCCGAGGACAAGCTGCCCTTCGCCGACCTCTTCGCGCAAGTGAAAATGGACGGCTCCACCGTGGTCGGCGGCAAGCGCTACGGCATCACCGAAAAGTTCGGCTACAACACGATCGGCTTCAACAAGACCAAGGTCGATCCGGCCGACATGCAGTCCATGGCATCGCTGACCAGCGACAAATACAAGGGCAAGGTCGCCATCTACGACTATTACCTGCCGGTCATCGGCATGGCGGCACTCGCCATCGGCAAGAAGACGGCCGAGCTGACCGAAGCCGACCTGCCCGCCCTCAAGGACGAGCTTCTCAAGATGAAGGCCAACGCCAAGCTGGTCGGCGAAGTGACCGCCAGCCAGACGGCGCTTGCCACGGGCGAGGTCGACATATTGGTCGGCGGCGGCGAATGGGTGACGGCGGGGCTGGCCAAGGAGAACCCGGCGCTTGACTTCTCCATCCCCAAGGAGGGTGCGGTGCTGTGGTCGCAGTCTCTGGCCATGTTCAAGGATTCCAAGAACAAGGACATGGCGCTCAAATTCATCCAGTACATTATGAGCCCGGAAGGCCAGGCGCGCCTTGCGACCTCGTCCTGCTATTGGGGCATGCCCGCCAACGCCAAGGCGGCGCTGACCGACGATCAGAAGAAGGTGCTGCGTTTCGACGAGCAGCCGGGCTTCCTCGCCCGCGCCCAGGCCTATCCGGCGCCGAACGCCGATCTCGACAAGAAGATGCAGGACATGTGGACCGAAATGCTGCAGGCGAAGTGATCGGTTGCCGCTCGTGAGTTCAAGCGGGAACAGCGGACGTGCCCTGCCCCGGGCGGGCCGTGTCCTGCCCCGGGCAGGCCGCGCCTTGCCCTGGGCGCTGGTGACACCGGCGCTCGGCTGGACGCTGTTGTTCTTCGTGCTGCCCTTCATCGCCATGGGGTTTTCGAGCCTCACGGCGCATGAAGGCGGCGGTTTCACGCTTTCCAACTACAGCCAGTTCTTCACCAACCCCTCCTATTGGCAGGCAATGGTGAACTCGCTGGAGGTGACGGCAATCGTCACCGTGGTTTCGGTGCTGCTCGCCTATCCCTTCGCCTGGATCCTCGCCGAACAGGTGCCGGAACGCTGGCAACGGCTGGCGCTGATGCTGGCCGTGCTGCCGTTCTGGACGTCCTATGTCGTGCGTTCCTATTCCTGGCTGCTGGTGCTGGCGCAGAACGGCGTCATCAACCGCGCGCTCACCGGTTCCGGCCTCATCACCGAGCCGCTGCAGCTCGCCAACACGCGGCTGGCCACCGTCACCGGCTTCGTGCACTTCTTCGTCATGCTGCTGACGCTGACCATTTTCGCCAATCTCAAGCAGCTCAGCCCGAGCTACCGCAAGGCCGCCGCCGATCTCGGCGCTGGGCCGGTGCGCACCTTCATGCATGTCATCCTGCCGCTGACCTTGCCGGGCATCATGGTCGGCGCCTTCCTCACCTTCGTGCTGTGCATTGGCGATTACATCACGCCGCAGATCTTGGGCGGCAACAACGAGCTTTTGATGCCGCAGCTGGTGATGATGCAGATCGGCCGGCGCGGCGACTTTCCGCTGGCCTCGGCGCTGTCGATCATCCTGATGGCGGTGGTCACCATCGCCTATCTCGCCTGCGCGCGCTGGCTGAAGATCGAGCGGGCCTGAAATGCGCCAGCTGGTTCGCGTCGCTTCGTGGGTCTACGCGCTTGCCGTCTACGGCTTCATCTTCCTGCCGGTGGTGGTGCTGGTGCTGTTCTCGCTGCAGGCGACGTCCTTCCCCATTCCGCCCTTCACCGGCCCGTCGCTGCGCTGGTACGAGGCCGTGCTCTCCGATGTCCGGCTGACCTCGGCGCTGGTCAATTCGCTGCTGGTGGCGTCGATCTCCTCGGCCACCGCCGTTACGCTCGGCTTCCTCTGCGCCTGGGGGTTCGCGCGCTTCGTGCTGCCGGGCTCCGGCCTGCTGCGCGGGCTGATCACACTGCCGCTGACCGTCAGCTATCTCATCATCGGCATGGGGCTTTTGGTGCTGTTCAACTGGGCCGGCGTACCGAAATCGCTGCTTGCCGCCGGCATCGGCCATGTCGTGATCAACCTGCCGCTGTGCTTTGCCATCATCTACAGCCAGATGGGCGACCACCAGAT
>NZ_VFTA01000061.1:0-23575 GCF_007003935.1 Mesorhizobium sp. WSM4310 | reverse complement strand
GGACTTTCGGGCGGGCGTGGCGGGGTGCGCAATGTGCTGGTGGGGGCGGCGCTGATCGGCATCCTGCTCAACGCCATGACCATCATCGACATTCCGCTGCTCTACCAGAACCTGATCAAGGCGGCGATCCTGCTCGGGGCCATCATCGTCGACGGCATCATCAATCCGCGCGACGAGCAGACTGCGCAGCAAGGCGACATTTAGAGCAGATGGGCTAGCCCATCTTGCTCGGGGTACCCGGCGCGATCGCGACGATCGGCCGGCAATGAAAACCGAACCAGAGGACGTGACATGAGACTGATCAAGACACTTATGGCCGCCGCAACGGCGCTCGCCGTTACCGCCTTCGTGGCGCCGACCTTCGCCGCCGACGATCCGGGTCCGGCGGCCTACGCACAGGCGCTCAAGGGCAAGCGCGTCATGCTGGTGCCGCTGGCGATGGGCTTCGATCTGGCACAAGGCTGGGCGCACTATCTGAAGAAGGAGGTCGAGGCCTGGGGCGGCACGTTCGAGACGCGCGATCCAAACTGGGTGGTCGATGCCGGCGCGCAGGCGATCACCGATGCCATCTCGTCGGACACCAGGCCTGACGTGCTGATCATCCACGCCCCGGACCTCAACTCCTATTCCAAGCTGATGAAGAAGGCGCAGGCCGCCGGCACCTATGTGCTTTTGGTCGACAACCCCGCCAATTTCCCGGCCGATGCCTTTGTCGGCAGCGACTGGGACCGGCTGGGCCAGCTCGAGGCCGAAGCGGCGATCAAGGGCTGCGGCGAGAATTCTTCCAAGAAGATCGGCCTGGTGCAGGGTGATCAGGCGAACTCTTCCAGCCTCTACCAGTATGCCGGCATCATGAAGGTGCTGGACAAGCATCCCGACTTCAAGGTCGTGGCCAAGCCCGACTCCAACTGGGATGCGACAACCTCGCGCAATGTGACGACGACGATGCTGCAGCAGAACCCGGACATCTGCTCGATCATCGATTTCTGGGACGGTGACGCCACCGGCGCATCCGCCGCGATCCGCGACGCCAAGCTCGACGGCAAGGTGTTCCTGGTCACCACCGGCGGCGGTGAAAAAGCCGCCGATTGCGACAAGCTGGCCGACGGCACCTATGGCGCCGTGGTGATGACCGAGCTTGCCCGCCAGTCGGGCGACATGAACGCCATCATCAAGTTCCTGCTGCAGAGCGGACAACCGGCCGGCACCTCGCACACCTACATCTACACGCTCGAGAAGGCGACAACCAAGGCCGACCTCAAGCCCGACAGTTGCTGGGATCTGAAGGCGCTGCAGGCCGAAGCGGCGGCGAAATAAGCCACGCGGTCGAATAGACTCCACGAGGTGGCCGGATCAGTTCGGCCACCTCTTTCTCTTGATCAACGGCTGCCAATGTCCTTTCGCGAACGCCTGCAGTCCTGGCGCTACAATCTCGTGCCCGACCATCTGGTCGGCGAGATCCTGACCAAACGCTGGACCGACAACGCCATTCCGTTCCTGGCGCTGGTGGTGACATTGGCGAGTTTCGGCTCGATCATTCCCGGCTTCTTCAAGCTGAACGCGCTGCAGGAATCGACCCGCCAGCTCGGCGAGTTCTCCATGGTCGTCACCGGCATGACGGTGGTGATGCTGGGCGGCGGCATCGACCTGTCGGTCGGCTCGATCTTCGCGCTGTCCTGCTTCTCCGCCGTCTATGTCTTCTTCATCCTCGAACAGTCGATCTGGCTGGCGATGGCCGCCTCGCTCGCCACCGGCCTGATTTTCGGCGCCATCAACGGCTACCTCGTCGGCTACCTCAGGCTGCGCGCCTTTCTCACCACGCTGGTCACCTTCATCTTCGGCCGGGCGCTGTTCGACATCCTGGTCACCACCTATGCCGCCGACGTGCAGCTCTCGACCGCCACCTCGGACGTGCTCGACTTCATCGGCGACAGCACTTTCTGGGGCCTGTCGGTCTCGGTGTGGCTCGCCATCATCCTTGCCATCGTCACCCATATCGCGCTGACGCGCTCGCGGCCGGGCTGGCATGTGCTGGCGGTCGGCGGCTCCCGGCGCTCGGCGCACAATGCCGGCATCCGCGTGCGCCGCACCGTGTTCATGACCTATGTCTTCTCCGGTTTCTGCGCTTCGATCGGCGGTTTTCTCATCGCCTGCCGTTTGAGCGGGGCAGGGCCGGGCACCGGCCTCAACCTCGAGATCATGGCGCTGACGGCGGCGGTGGTCGGCGGCGTCAGCCTGGGCGGCGGGCGCGGCTCGGTGATCAAGGGGTTGATGGGCGCCATCATCGTCTTGACCATGACCAACGGGCTGATCCGGCTGGGCTACGGCACCGGCACCAACCAGATGGTGCTCGGCATCATGCTGGCGGTGGCGGTGACCATCGACATCCGCTGGCTGAAGAACCGCCATAAGGTGCTGAACGAGGTCTATGTCGCGCCGGTCTACCTCAAGATGGGCGACACACAGTCGGCGGTACCGGGCTCCGGCACGCCTTACGAACTCGACAACCGGCTGTCGGCGGCCGACCATATCGGGCTTGGCGAACTGGAGGGGCCGGAGGATGTCATCCTCGACCGCGACGACCATCTCTATTGCGGCACCCGCCATGGCGAGATCGTCCGCTTCTTCGCGCCGGACTATGTCAGGTCGGAAGTGTTCGCCCATATTGGCGGCTTCCCGCTGGGCCTGGCCTTCGACAAGTCAGGCAATCTGATCAGCTGCGTTGGCGCCATGGGGCTCTATTCCGTCTCGCCGCAGCGGGAAGTAAAACGCCTGTCGGCCGAGACCGCGCGCTCCTGGACCTCGATCGTCGACGATGCGCGGCTGCGCGATCCCAACGATTGCGACATCGCTCCCGACGGGCGCATTTATTTCACCGACTCGACCAAGCGCTACGACGCCCATGATTGGGCGCTGGACTCGATCGAGAACCGCGCCACCGGGCGGCTGCTGGTCTACGACCCCAGGGACGGGTCGACGAAGACCCTGCTCGACGGCTACCGCTACACAAACGGCGTGTGCATGGCGCATGACGGCAAATCGCTGTTCTTCGCCGAAAGCTGGGCCTGCCGCGTGCATCGCTACTGGCTGGAAGGGCCGAAGGCCGGCACCGCCGAATGCGTCATCCGCGACATGCCGGGCTATCCCGACAACATCAACCGCGCTTCCGACGGCAATTACTGGATGGCGTGGCTCGGCATGCGCACGCCGAGCTTCGACCTGTCGCTGCGCCATCCCGACATGCGCAAGCGCATGACGCGCCGGCTGCCGCAGGACGAGTGGCTGTTTCCCAACATCAACACCGGCGGCGTGGTGAAATTCAACCAGAAGGGCGGCATCGTCGAGGCGCTGGGCGACCTTTCCGGCGCCGCGCATCCGATGGTTACCTCGATGCGCGAACACAAGGGCTACCTCTTCGTCGGCGGCATCCTCAACAACCGCGTCGGCCGCTACAGGATTTCAGGCGCCGATCCGAACTGGACCAGCCCGGCTTCCTATTGGGGAGCAAAGCCATGATCCTCGATCCGATCCTGGACATGTTTCGCGGCAAGGCGGTCACCATCCCACCGCTGGATGGCGCTTTCCGGCCCAACACGCGGCTGGACGATGCATCGTCGTTTGCCGAGCTGAGCGAGCCTGACAATCTACTGGCCTCCGGTGATCGGCTGCTCGCCTCCAGCGGCAACGCAGTCTATTCGCTTGCCGCCGGAGCCGAGCCCAAGGTGATCGAGACCTTTCCGTCGCCCATCACGGCGCTGGCCGGGTCGCCATCGGGCGAACTCACGGTGGCACTGGAAAGCGGCAAGCTGCTGGTATCAGGCAAGGAGCTTTCGCTGCCGGCTGATCTCAGCTGCATCACAGCACTTGCCTATGCCGAAGACGGCACGCTGTGGCTGGCCAATGGTTCGGCCGAACATGCGCCCTCGCAATGGGCGGCCGATCTGATGAAGAAGGGTGCGTCCGGTTCGCTTTGGAAACGCGACGCGATGGGCCGCGAATTCCGCAAGGTGGCCGGCGATCTCGCCTTTCCCCATGGGCTCCACCTAATCGGCAGTGACGTGCTGGTCAGCGAAAGCTGGCGCCATCAGCTCATCCGCTTTGACGGCGCTGCGGGCAGCCGTTCAACCGTGCTGACGCATCTGCCCGGCTATCCCGCGCGGCTTTCTCCGGCCGGCGATGGCGGCGCTTGGCTGGCGCTGTTTGCACCACGCAACCGGCTGATCGAATTCGTTCTGCAGGAAACGCACTACCGGCAGGATATGATCGACCAGGTGCCGCCGGCCTACTGGATCGCGCCGGCGCTGGCCTCCAACCGCAGCTTCCTCGAGCCGCTGCAGTGCGGCGGCATCCGCACCATGGGCATCCACAAGCCGTGGTCGCCGAGCCGCTCCTACGGTCTGGTGGTCAGGCTCGACGCAGAGATGCAGCCGCAATTCAGCCTGCACAGCCGCGCCAACGGCACACGCCACGGCATCTGCAGCGTGACGGAAAAGGCCGGCCGGCTGTTCATCGCCTCCAAGGGCGGCGACTGCGTTCTGGCTGTCGACCTCGCTTCGGGAGGTTTTTGATGGAACCGATCGTCCGTCTGGAGAACGTCACCAAGAACTATCGCGGCGTGCCCGCGGTCAAGAATGTCAGCTTCGACTTGCGCAAGGGCGAGATCCACGCGCTGCTCGGCGAGAACGGCGCCGGCAAATCGACGCTGACCAAGATCATCGCAGGGGTGGTCGACGCCACCTCCGGCAAGATGTTCCACAAGGGCAGCGAGATCGCCTATGCGTCGCCGCACGCGGCTCTCGAGGCCGGCATCGCCATGGTGTTCCAGGAAACCAGCCTGGTGCCGTCGATGACGGTGGCGCAAAACCTCTATCTCGGCACTGAGAAATTCCTCAACCGGCTGCGCGGAACGTATATTTCAGCACAGCAGTTCCTGCAGTCCCTGAATTTCCCCGTCGATCCCAACGCCATGGTGGCGACGCTGGGCGCGGCCAAGCGGCAGATGGTCGAGATCGCGCGCGCGGTCCACCACAATGCCGAGATCATCATTTTCGACGAGCCGACGGCGACACTGACGCCGGAGGAAAAACGCCACTTCTTTGCGCTGATCCGTCGGCTCAAGGCGAGCGGCGTCTCCATCGTCTTCATCAGCCACGCGCTGGAAGAGGCGCTTGCCATTGCCGATCGCATCACCGTTTTGCGCGACGGCGAACTGGTCATCACCGACGACACGTCGGCCTTCGACCGCGACAAGATCGTCGCGGCCATGGTCGGGCGCACATTGTCGGGGCAGATCTACCGTCAGCGCGACGAGGCCAGACTGCGCAAGGCCGGCAAGAAGGTGCTGTCGGTGCAGGACATTTCGATGAGCAATGTCGTGCGCAACAATTCCTTCTCGATCTTCGAAGGCCAGATCACCGGCGTGTTCGGGCTGATCGGTTCCGGCCGCACCGAGACCTTCAAGATCGTGTCGGGCATCTACAAGCGCGATTTTCTGCGCGGCGGCGCAATCGAGCTCGACGATCGGCCTGTGCGCTATCTCGTGCCGAGCGAGGCGGTGGCCGACGGCATCGTCTACGTCACCGAGGACCGCAAGAGCGAAGGCATCTTCGAGACGATGGGCATTGCCGAGAACCTGTTCGGGGGGCTGCTCGCCGCGGGCCGCGAAAAGGCCTGGGTGATCAACCAGCAGGAGATGCGGCAGCTGTCGGCGCAATGGACGAAGACGCTCAACATCAAGGCGATCAACGACAATGCCAGGGTGGTCGAACTGTCCGGCGGCAACCAGCAGAAGGTGGTGATAGGCAAGGGGCTGGTGCAGCAGCCGCGCATCGTCATCTTCGACGAGCCGACGCGTGGCGTCGATGTCGGCGCCATCGCCGAGATCCATCAGATCATCAACCGGCTGGCCGATGAGGGATTGGCCGTCGTCGTCATCTCGTCCTACCTGCCGGAGATCATGAACCTGTCGGACCGGATTCTGGTGTGCCGACAGGGTCGCATCGTCGAAGAGTTTTCGCCGGCGGAGGCGACGGAGGAGAAGATCATGTACGCGGCGGTGCATTAGGATGCTGGCTGATGCGTACGTCGAAAACTGAATCAGAAGAGCCGATTAGCCACCTTTGCTCGAGACCTGATTCGACGACCTGATCCATCGGTTCAACGAAGGAAAAACGCCATGGCCACCACAAGACTGCTCAGCGATGCCGAGGTCGAAAAAATCCCGGCGGTGAAGGCCGTGTTCGACGATATCAGGGCGACGCGCAAGTCGGATTTCGTCAACAATTTCTGGCGCGGGCTGGCCAATGATCCGGCGTCGCTGAAGCGGGTGTGGGAACAGCTGAAGGCGGTGATGGTGGCGGACAGCGCCATCGATCCGCTGACCAAGGAAATGATCTACATCGCGGTGTCGACCGCCAATGGTTGCTCCTACTGCGTCCACTCGCATACGGCGGCGGCCCGGGCCAAGGGCATGACCGACGCGCAGCATGGCGAACTTATCTCGATCATCGGGCTCGCCGGCCAAACCAACCATCTGGTGACGGCGATGCAGATCCCGGTCGATCCGCAATTCGAGGTGAAGTGAGCTTTTCGCGCGCCGTCACAAGATTGTGAGCGCGGCCAATGTGTCGCGCACCGGCGGTAAGCGGCTGAAATCTTTTCGGTTTCCGCGTTGCGGCGCGTGCCTCCAGCGCTCTTCGACGACCGTTGCCTGCAATTGCGCGGTTTATCCCGGCCGCTGTTAAGGAAGTGACATGGAACGGCACTAAGGAAGCCCCATGCGATGCCGCTTGCCTGGGGCGCGGCTCGTATGGTGGAGCCGGCATGAAAATCGTTCAGATTACAGACACCCATTTCAGTCCGACCAAGCCGCATTTCAACGGCAATTGGGCACCGCTCGCCGCCTGGATCGAGCAGAGCGGCGCCGACCTTGTCATCCACACCGGCGACCTCAGTGTCGACGGTGCCGACAAGGATGACGATATCGCCTTCTGCATGGATCTGATGCGGGAAATCTCCACCCCGATGCTGCTGGTGCCCGGCAATCACGATGTCGGCCACCTGCCGGGTTCGTTGCAGCCGGTCAATGCCGGGCGCCTTGAGCGCTGGCGCCGGCTGGTTGGGCACGACTACTGGATGGAGGATGCAGGGAGATGGCGCCTCATCGGCCTCGACAGCCTGCTGATGGGCTTCGACGATGCGGAGGACGAGGCGCAGTTCGACTGGCTGCGCACCGTGCTGGAAAGCCGTGGCGGCCGGAGCATCGCCCTCTTCGCCCACAAGCCGCTGTTCGTCGATGCGCCCGGCGAGGGCGACACCGGCTACTGGAGCGTCAGGCCGGCGCAGCGCCAGCGCCTCTACGATCTGATCGCCGCGCACGATGTCGCGCTGTTCGCAAGCGGCCACCTGCACCGGGCATGGCAAGGCCACTACGAAAGCACGTCGCTTGTATGGGGGCCGTCGGCCGCCTTCGTGGTCGGTGACATGGAGCGCGACATGCCGGGCGAACGGCTGCTTGGCGCCGTCATCCATCAACTCGGGCATCAATTCGGCGACACCGTCGCCAGCGAGATTGTCGCCATACCCGGCATGACGGCTTACGTCCTCGATGACGTGGTGGCCGAGGTCTATCCGCACGAGGCGCACAAGGTTCGAAAGCGGGTGGCGTCATGAGCGCGCTGTCGCTTCGCGGGCTGAAAAAATCCTTTGGTGGCAACGCCATTCTGAATGGCGTTAGCCTCGATGTCGAAGCCGGCGAATTCATCGCGCTCGTCGGCCCTTCCGGATGCGGCAAGAGCACCTTGCTGCGCATTCTGGCGGGGCTCGACCATGCCGACAGCGGCGAAATCTTCGTCGGCGGCAAGGACATGTCGCCGGTCGCCGCGGCCGACCGCAACATCGCCATGGTGTTCCAGTCCTACGCGCTCTACCCGCATCTGACGGCTGGGCAGAACATCGCCGTGCCGCTCGCCATGAAGCGGCTGAGCCGGTCGCAGCGCCTGCCGTTGGTCGGCCCCCTGCTGCCCGGCCAAAAGGATATTCGCACCGGCATCGCACGCGATGTCCGCGAGATGGCGGGTTTGCTCAAGATCGACCATCTGCTCGACCGCAAGCCGGGGCAGATGTCGGGCGGCCAGCGCCAGCGCGTGGCGCTGGCGCGTGCCATGGTGCGCCATCCCAGCATCTTCCTGATGGACGAGCCGCTCTCCAACCTCGATGCCAATCTGCGCGTCCATGCCCGCGGCGAGATCGTCGAACTGCACCGCCGCGCCGGCGTGCCGACGCTCTATGTGACGCACGACCAGGCCGAGGCGCTTTCGATGGCTGACCGGGTGGCGGTGATGATCGGCGGCAATCTGCTGCAGCTCGCCGCGCCGGAAATGATCTACAACGATCCCGCCCATATCGAGGTCGCGCGTTTCGTCGGCCAGCCGAGGATCAACATCATCCCGGCGTTCGCCGAAAACGGCCGTGTCGGTTTCGAAGGCATCCGGCTGGCTTTGCTGGAGAAGGTGGCGAACGGCCCGGTCAGCCTCGGCATCCGGCCGGAATTCGTCAAACTGTCTCCCAGCGGCCGGAGCGGCCTTGCCGGGATGATCGAACGGCTCGAGTTCCTCGGCTCGGAAGTCATTGCCCATTGCCGGCTCGAGACCTCCGGCGACGCCGTCGTCGCCAAGCTGGCACCGCATGAGGCGAAGGACCTGATCGGAGGAATGAAGGTGGGTCTCGTCCTGGCCCCTGAGCAGGCGATGGTCTTCGGGCCGGAAGGAAAGCGGCTGCGCGTCGCGGCGGGTGCGCGGCAGGAACCGGCCTATGTCTAGCGTCGCGCTGGCGGGCAATGTCGCGAGCGCCGCGGCACTGCGTGCACGCAGCGAGGACCGGACCGCCTGGCTGCTGGCGGCGCCGGCCATCGTGCTGGTGCTGCTGTTCGTGCTGTTGCCGGTGGCCGCCGTCATCTTCCTCGGCTTCACCGATTTCGAGCTCGGCTACGGCAAGTTTCGCTTCGTCGGCTTCGAGAACTACGCGCATCTCCTGAACGACCGCACCTTCCGCCGGTCGCTGTGGAACACCTCGGTCTATACGGCCATCGTCGCGCCCGTGTCGATCGTGCTTGGCCTGGGGGTTGCCCTGCTGATCGAAGGCGAGGGGCGGGCGCGCGGTTTCTTCCGCACCGTCTATTTCTTGCCGGTCGCCTCGCTGATCGTCGCCATGGCGACCGTCTGGCAATACATCTTCCACCCGACGATCGGGCCGCTCAACGCGCTGCTTTCGCTTGCCGGCATTCCCGGCCCGAACTGGCTCGGCGCGTCGAATACCGTGCTCTACAGCCTGTCGATCATCGGCATCTGGCAGTCGGTCGGCTTCAACATGGTGCTGTTCCTGGCAGGCCTGACGGCCATCCCGCGCGAGCTCTATGCCGCCGCCCATGTCGACGGCGCGAAATCGGCGCTCGACCGGTTTTTCCTGGTCACCTGGCCGATGCTCGGACCAACGACGCTGTTCGTCGTCACCATCAGCATCACCAATGCGGTGAAGGTCTTCGAAACGGTGAAGATGCTTACCGACGGCGGCCCCAACAAGGCCTCCGAAGTGCTGCTTTTCACCATCTACCAGGAGGGCTTCGTCTATCTGCGCGTCGGCTACGCCTCGGCGATGACGGTCGTCTTCCTGGCGATCCTGGTCGTGTTGATGCTTGTGCAATACCGCGTGCTCGACCGGCGGGTGCATTACACATGAACAGCATCCCGGCCGGCCGCATCATCCGCTTCGCGCTGCTTTCGCTCGGCGCGCTGATGATCCTTGCGCCCTATATCTTCATGATCTCGACCGCGGGCAAAACGCAGAGCGACATCTTCACCTCGTCGCTGGCGCTCATCCCGCAGCATTTCTACTTCGCCGAGAATTTCGCCAAGGCGTTTGCCAAGGTGCCGATGGCGACGCTGCTGTGGAACGGTGTCATCGTGTGCGGCCTGATCTTCTTCTTCCAGGTCGTGGTGGCGATCCCTTGCGCCTATGCGATGGCCAAGCTGAAGTTCCGCGCCGCGCGGCTGATGATGGTGCTGGTCATGCTCGGCCTGCTGGTGCCGATCCATGCGACGGCGCTGCCGCTCTATGTCGCCTTCGACAGGATGTCGCTCTTGAACAGCTACACCTCGCTGGTCGCGCCCTTCACCATTTCGGTGTTCGCGATCTTCATGTTCCTGCAGTTCTTCCGCGCCATGCCCGACGACCTGCTGCACGCGGCGCGGCTCGACGGCATGTCCGAACTCGGCATCGTCGCGCGCGTCATCGTGCCCAATGCCTGGCCGGCGGTCACCGCCTTCGCGATCTTTTCCGTCGTTGCGCACTGGAATGATCTCTATTGGCCGCTGATCGTCGTCAGCAAGCAGGCCTACGCCACGCCGCCGCTCGGCCTGATGTATTTCCGCGCCGCCGAGGCCGGCGACGACTACGGCGCGCTGATGGCCGCCACGCTGATCATCACCCTTCCTCTCGTCGCCGCCTTCCTGCTCGCGCAGAAACGCTTCGTCGAGGGCATCACCATGACCGGTCTCAAAGGCTGATCGGACCAACAAGGAGCACGAACGATGAAGCATATTTCTAGGATTTTTGCCGCAGCAGCGGTGTCACTGGCGGCGGCCCTTCCCGCCTATGCCGAGACGACGCTGACGGTTCACTACCCGATGCCCGGCTTCTTCAAGAACGTGATGGACACGATCTCGAAGAAGTTCATGGAGGAAAATCCCGACATCAGGATCCAGTTCGCCAGCCCGTCGGCAACCTATGAAGAGGGCATCCAGACCATCCTTCGCCAGGCCGGCACCGACGAGATGCCCGACATCACCTTCATCGGCCTCAACCGCCTGCGCATGCTCAATGAGCGCGACGTTGCGGTCGATCTCGGCCCGCTGGTCAAGAAGGAAGGCAATATGGCGGAGCTCGGCTTCTCCGACACGATTCTGAAGCTGGCGCAGGTCAATGGCAAGCAGGTTGGCCTCGCCTTCGCCACCTCCAATCCGATCATGTATTACAACGCCGACCTGGTGAAAGCGGCCGGCGGCGATCCGGACAATCCGCCCAAGACCTGGGACGAGGTCATCGCGCTCGGCGGCAAAATCAAGGCGCTCGGCAATGGCATCGACGGGATCGACTTCCGCTGGCAGGGCGATGACTGGATGTTCTCGGCGCTGCTGTTCGGCGCCGGCGGCAAGATGCTGAACGAGGACGAAAGCAAGGTCGCCTTCAACGGGCCGGAAGGCGAGAAGGCGGTGGCGACCCTCGAGCGCATGGTGAAGGAAGGCGGCATGCCGGTCTTCACCAAGCCGGCGGGCGAACAGGCGTTCGCGGCCGGCAAGGTCGGCTTCGAATTCCAGACCACCGGTGCGCTGGTCAACACGATCAAGAATGTCGGCGACAAGTTCACCCTGCGCACGGCCAAGATCCCGCTGATCGATCCGATCAACGGCCATCTGCCGACCGGCGGCAATGCCGTGGTCATCCTGACCAAGGACGCGGCCAAGCAGGAGGCCGCCTGGAAGTTCGCGAAATTCGCCGCCGGCCCCTATGGCGCCTCCGTCGTGGTGCCGGGTACCGGCTATGTCCCCAACAACGAACTGGCGGCGAAGTCTCCCGAGTATCTCGGCGATTTCTACAAGAAGAACCCGCTGTTCCAGGCCGGGCTCAGCCAGATGCCGCTGATGGTTCCGTGGTATGCCTTCCCGGGCACCAATGGGGTCAAGGTCACGCAGACGATCGTCGACAATCTGTCGCGCATCGTCGACCAGTCGGCCTCACCCAAGGAAGCGCTCTATGACGCGGCAAGCGACGTCGAAGGCATGTTGCCGACGCAGTAAGGGTTGTGTGGCGGCTTCTTCCTTCCCCCTTGTGGGGGAAGGTGGATCGGCGCGCAGCGCCGAGACGGATGAGGGGTATTCCAGCGGAGTGAGGCGTGGTGTTCCCTGAGCACCCCTCATCCGATCTCGCTTCGCGAGGCCACCTTTCTCCCGCACGGGTGTTTGGACCGGGGACATCGCGAACAGGTGTGCAATTTTCCCGATCCAAACAAAGGAGAGAAGGAAGAGAGCGCTACACCGGCCGATAAACCTTTTCGGCCGTGTTCCAGAAAATGTCGGCCTCGGTTTCTGCACCATGTTTCGCCACCGCATCGCGGTGCGCCTTGATCAACTCGGCATGGCTGGTCCAGAGCTTCTCGATCGGGAAATTCGAGCCGAACATCAGATGATCCGCACCCAGAATATCGATGGCGTTGTCGACGATATAGGCAATCAGCGCTGGGTCGTTGCGGTGGTCGAAGGTGCCGAGACCGGACAGCTTGGCATAGAGGTTTGGTGCGGCCGAAAGCGTGCGAAGTCCGGCCTTCCAGGCCTCGGTGGTTTCCGGCTCTGGGCCGGTCAGCATGCCGGCATGGGTGAGGATGAAGTTGGTCTCGGGGTTCTCGCCGACCAGCGTCAGCCCGTCCTTCATCTGGGCGGGGAAGAGCTGCAGGTCGAAGGACAGGCCGTAATCCTTCAGCCTCGCGACATTGGCCCGCACCTTGGGGTCGATGACCTGATCCGCCGAGGCGGCAAAGCGGAAAGCCGGCGTCCCGTGCCAGTGCAATTGCATGCGCACGCCGCGCAGCAGCCTGTATTGCATCAGCCGGTCGATCTGAGGCCTGACATCGTCGACCGTCATGTCGGCATAGCCGACGATGGCATGCGGCCAGCCGGTCTCGTCAGCGGTCGTCTGCAGGAAGGCGACTTCCTTCTCGAAATCCTCCTTGGCCCAGTTGGTCTGGACATAGACGGCTTTCTCGACGCCTGACGCTTTCTGGTCCTCGAGGAATTCGCCGATCGGATAGTCGCGACGGATTGGCTCGTAGGGGCCGAAGATGCGCGGCACCATCGGCCCGACCAGCCAGGGCTGATCCTTCTGGCGCCAGATGTGGAAATGCGCGTCGATGGCTTTCTGCATCACGATACCCCTTTCCAGATTGTCGATGCCGTGCGGGCAGGGCGGGCGAGCGACAGGATGAAATCGGTGAGGCTGGTCAGCGACGAGCCGTCGATGAGATCGTCGAGATCAGGCAGGATGGCGCGCAGCGCTGCCGTTGCCGGCCGGAAGCGCGGGTCGCCGGCCAAAGGCGTGGCCAGCGACAGCCGGAAGGCGCGGGCGCTCAGCCGGCGCATCGCGGTCTCCAGTTCGGCATGGTCGCCGCGCTCCAGAGCGTCGGACAGGATGATGACTGCTGCTCCACGCGCGAAGGACGAGAAGCGCGGCACGGAGAGAAAGGCGAGCAACGTCGGCCCCATGCGGGTGCCGCCGTCCCAGTCGTCGACCTGGGCTGCCGCGCGGGCCAGCGCCTGATCGCGGTCACGGATGCGCAGGGCCGAGGTGATGCGGGTGAGCCGCGTGCCGAAGGTGAATATCTCGGCGCGGCCGGCGCCTTGCACGGCGGCATGCGCCAGCTTGAGATAGTCCGCCGTGTGCAGTTTCATCGAGCCGGAGACGTCGATCAAGAGCAGCAGCTTGCGCGGCACGGTCTGGCGGCGGCGCAGCAGCGGCGAGGGCACGTCGCCATCGGCGCTGACGATTTCCCTGAGCGAGCGGCGCAGATCGAGCTTGCCGCGCGAAGGGGTGCGCACGGTGCGGAAGGAGCGGCGGGCGGGCAAAGCGGAGGACAGTTTTCGGCGAAAGGCGGTCAGCCTGTCGTCGTCGCGCTGAAAGTCGCGCGTGCTCAACTGTTCCAGGGCCGAGGATAGCTCGCCGGCTTCCCGGCTACGCTCGGCCTCGGTCCACTCATCGTCGGCGCCGCCATCATCCTTGATGCGGGTTTCCTCGTCTGCTTCGCCTTCGACCACGGCTGACGTGTTGCCGTAGAAATGGCTCTGGAAGTGGACCTCGAATTCGTCGCGGCGATCGGGTGGCGGCGCCAGCGTGGCAAGGGCGGCTTCGTGGATGTCAGACATTGAGCGTGGGCCAAGTAATGTCACGGCTTGCATGAAGCCGGAGATTTGTTCGGGTGCGACGGCGAAACCGTAGCGGCGTAGCAGCCGGCCGAAGCCGAGGAAGGGCGCGGCCGGGCGAGGCAGCGCCCTCACCCCAGCGCCTCCTCGACGATGCGGCCAAGCTCGGGCGCGATGTAGGAGAGATCTTCCTCGTCCTTGATCAGCACACCGATGGCGCGGCGGAAGGCCTCGGGCCATGGGCTGCCGCCCTTTTCCAGAATGGTGGCGGCGTTGGCCCATTCGACCGCTTCGGCGATACCGGGCGGCTTGGCCAGCGGCCGGGCACGGATGGTCTGCACGGCTGCCGCCACGGCGCGCGCGGTGGCCTCGGCGACATCGCCGGCGCGCAGCATGATGATGGCGGCCTCACGCTCGGCCTCGGGATAGCCGATCCAGTGGTAGACGCAGCGCCGGCGCAGCGCTTCGGCGAGTTCGCGGGTGCGGTTCGAGGTCAGGATGACGATCGGCTGGGCGGCGGCGCGGATGGTGCCGCGCTCGGGAATGCTGATCTGGAAGTCGGAGAGGAATTCCAGCAGCAGCGCCTCGAATTCATGGTCGGAACGGTCGATCTCATCGACCAGCAGCACGCGCTGCTCCGGTGCCCGCAAGACCTGCAGGAGCGGGCGGGCGATCAAAAAACGGTCGTCATAGATGTCGATCTCATGCTCGCCGGCATGACGGATGGCGAGCAGCTGGCGCTGGTAGTTCCATTCGTAGAGCGCGTGCGCGGCGTCGATGCCCTCATAGCATTGCAGCCGCACCAGATCGCGGCCGAGCAGCTCGGCGGTCGCCTTGGCCGCTTCGGTCTTGCCGACGCCTGGCGCGCCTTCGAGCAGCAGGGGCTTGCCCAGCCGGATCGCCAGGAAGATGGCCGTTGAAAGGCTGTCGTCGGCCAGGTAGCGCGAGGCGGCAAGGTGCTGCGCCACCGCCTCCGGCGAGGTCGCGACAGTCCCGGCGTTGAGCTCGGGCATGTCAGGTCGCCGCTTGCGTCTTGAGCGCGCGCAGGATGCGTTCCGGCGTGATCGGCAGCGTGTCGATGCGCACGCCGACCGCGTCGAAGACGGCATTGGCGACCGCCGGTATTTGCGGGTTGGCGCACATTTCCCCTGGCCCCTTGGCTCCGTAGGGACCATCCGCCGAAGGCCGCTCCAGGACGATGATCTCGGTCTGCGCGAGATCGCCGGGACCCGGCATCAGATACTGGTTGAAATCGGTGCCGCCATGGTCGCGGTTGGGATAATAGGGCTCGGTGGTCTCATAAAGCGCGTGGCTGATGCCCATCCAGGAACCGCCGACCAGCTGCTGCTCGACCATTTTCGGGTTCAGCGCGCGGCCGATCTCGAACACGTTCTTGATCGTTAGAACCGTGACTTCGCCGGTCTCGTCATCGACCTCGACTTCGGCCACGGTGCAGGCGTGGGCGTAGCAGGTCGAGGGCTTCATCGCGCCGGTCTCCTTCTCCGGGTAGGAGCGCGGAATCAGGAACATGCCGCGGCCCGATATGGACCGGCCGCGCTTGAAATGCGCCGACAGCGCGACATCGAAGATCGAGATCGACTTCTGCGGCGCGCCCTTGACCAGTATGTTGCCCTGGCCGTCGGTCTCGAGGTCGGAGGCGTTGACCTCCAGTTCCTCGGCAGCGACTTCCAGCATCACCTGGCGCGCTTCCCTGGCCGCCTGGATGACGGCGTTGCCGGCGCGGTGGGTGCCGCGCGAGGCGAAGGTGCCCATGCAGTGCGGGCCGGTGTCGGTGTCGGCGGTGTCGACGACGACGCGGTCGGTCGGCACGCCGATGGTCTCGGCGCAGATCTGCGCCATGATCTGCTTCATGCCCTGGCCGAGATCGACCGACGACAGCGTCACCATGAAATTGCCCGTCGGCGTCGAATGCACCAGCGCCTGGGTCGGGTCGCCGCCGAGATTCATGCCGGTGGGATAGTTGATCGCGGCAACGCCGCGCCCGCGCCGGATCGCCATATCAGGCTCCTTTCCCGTAGGAGGACATCGCCATGAATTTTTCCGCCACCGGCCAGTTGGCGGCGCGCGAGGCTTCCTGCATGCACTCGATGAGCGCTGCCCCTTCCGTCGGCTGGCGATGCGCCTTCATGTCGCCGTCGCGATAGGCGTTGATGAAGCGGAATTCGAGCGGGTCCATGCCGATCAGCCGCGCCAGCTTGTCCATCTGCACCTCCAGCGCGAAGTCGCCGATGGTGACGCCGAAGCCGCGCATGGCCGAGGACGGCGTGCGGTTGGTGTAGACGCAATAGGTGTCGATCCAGACATTGGGGATGGTGTAGGGGCCCGGATAGTGTCCGGCACCCTTCTGCGCACCATAGGGCGAGTGGCGCGAATAGGCGCCGGCATCGGTGTAGCCGGTGACCTTTCGGGCGACGATACTGCCGTCCTTCATCACGCCGTCCTTGATGACGACTTTTTCGGCCGCGCGGGGCGAGGATATCTGCATTTCCTCCTCACGGCTGTAGACAAAGGAGACCGGCCGGCCCGTGAGCTTGGCGCCGAGGATGGCGATGGGCTCGACGATGACGTCGACCTTGCCGCCAAAACCGCCGCCGACCGTGCCGCCGACGAAATGCAGCTTGCTGCCCGGCATCTGCAGGATGATCGAGGTGTTGTCGAGGGTGAAGAACATCGCCTGCGTGTTGGTGTAGCAGGTGAAGCGGTCATTGCCTTCGGGCACCACCACGCAGCCGGTGGTCTCGGTCGGCGCATGCTCGATCGGCGAGGATTGGTAGCTCTGCTCCAGGATGTGGTCGGCGCCGGCAAAGCCGGCCTCGACATCGCCGAAACGCACCTTGCGGCACTCGCCGCTGTCATAGAGGTAATAGTTCTGGCCGTGATACTCGTTGACCAGCGGCGCGCCGGGCTTCAGTGCTTCCTCCATGTCGAAGACGGCCGGCAGCACTTCGTAGTCGATCTTGACCTTGCCGGCGGCCTCCTGCGCGGCGCGCTCGGTCTCGGCCAGCACCGCCACCACGGCCTCGCCCTTCCAGCGCACCTTGCCGTCGGCAAGCACCGTCTCGTCCTCAGGGCCGATCTGGATGAGGATCAGGATGGTGTAGACATTGTGCGGCACGTCCTTGGCGGTCAGCACCTTGACCACGCCTGGATGCTTTTCGGCCTCGGATGTGTCGATCGAGCGGATGCGGGCATGATGGTGCGGGCTGCGCACCATCTTCAGGTGCAGCATGCCGGGAAAGCTGCGGTCTGCGAAAAAGGCGGTCTTGCCGGTGACATGGCCGGGCGAATCCGAACGCGGCCGGGGCTGGCCGATTTCGTGCAGATCGTCCTTGCGGACATCGGCGAAGTAGTTCTTGCGCAATTCCATCGTTGGTCCCTCAGGCCGCGTTCTGCGAATTGGCACGGGCCGCCGTGAGCACTGCCTGGATGATCGGCTCGTAGCCGGTGCAGCGGCAGATATTGCCGGACAGCGCCTCCACCACCTCGTCGCGGCTGGGGTTTGGCGTGTGGTCGAGCAGCACCTTGGCGGCCATGATCATGCCCGGCGTGCAGAAGCCGCATTGCGTGGCGAAGGTGTCGAGGAAGGCGCGCTGCAGAGGATGCAGCACGCCGCCTTCGGCGAGGCCCGATGTCGTGGTGATGGCAGCGCCATTGCAGGTTTCGGCCAAGGTCAGGCAGGACAGCCTGAGTTCGCCGTCGATGACGACCGAGCAGGCGCCGCATGTGCCTTGGTGGCAGCCGCCCTTCGGCGAGGTGTCGCCGATCTTGTCGCGCAGAGCGTTGAGCAGCGTCGTGCCGCTGTCGATGAATTCGGCTTTCTCGGAGCCGTTGAGGGTGAATTGAACCGGGATCTTCGCCATGTTTCCTCCTTGCGCGCCTGCCCGACGGATCGGACAGACGCGCGCCCCCCAACGGTGATTTCAGGCCAGCAGCAGCCGGCCGAGATGGACCGGCAGGACTTCAGCGCGGTACCATGCGCTGGCGATCGGATCGGTGACCGGCGCAATGCCCTCGGTGGCGGCGGCCAATGCTGCCGCGATGCCGTTCTGGTCGAGTTTCTTTCCCTCGAGCGCCTTTTCCGTCGCCTTGGCCCGCATTGGCCGGTCCGCCATGCAGCCAAGCGCGATCCGCGCCGAGGACACGGTGCCGTCGGCGGCCTGTTCCAGGACGGCCGCGATGCTGAGCACCGAAACGCCTTTGGGCTTGACCCGCGACACTTTCAGGAAGCGGAAGCCGTCGGCCTTTGGCAGTGTGAAACTGACTGACGTGACGATGGAGCGGCTGCCGTCCCGCTTGGCGAGAAAAGTCTCGATCGGCAATTCGCCATCCTCGGTGCCGACCATGGCGTCGAGCGCCAGCAAGGCCACGGCGAAATCGCCATAGGGTGCCGGCGCGAACAGATTGCCGCCGACGGTCGCCATGTTGCGGATCGCCGGACCGCCGACGGCGCGCGCGGCCTTGGCAAGGATGGCGAGCTCGGGATGACGGGCGATCGCCGCCATGGTCACCGATGCGCCGATGCGGACCTTGCGGTCGGCGACCGTGATGGCCATGAGCGCCGGGTCGGTCGATCTGACAAGGCCGAAGACCAAAACATCGCCTTCATTGGCCGCGCGGACCACGAGTGTGCCGCCGCCGAGATAGCGGGTGCCGGGCGCCTTCAGCGCCGCATTGGCGTCCTTCACGGTCGGGAAAGTCTGGAGGGCAAGCGCCATGGAACGCTCCTGTTCTGAAGCCCAGTTCAGCTCTGGCCGGCAAAATGGCTCTTCAGGGCGTTGAAACCGCCCTGGAAGACGTTGGTGCCCATGCCGGCGGCGATCTTGTCGGCTTCTTCGGGGGCTGCATCGAAGCTGGCGGTCCATTCGGCATAGGTGCGGTCGCCATCGGTGACACGCCTGAGCTGCAGCGTCGCCTTGTGGTTGGTCAGCGGCTGCGGCGTTTCCAGGATGGAATAGCTGACGAGGAAGTTCTCATCGGAAAGGTCGAGCAGTTTTTCGCGCAGCCGCGCGCCGGTGATCAGCTCGAAATTGCGCACGCAGCCGATCGTCGAGGCGTCCTTGCCATCCTCGATATGGCTTTCGACCATGCGCGGATGCCAGCCCGGCAGGCCGTTGAAGTCGCGTATGCGCGACCAGACCTTTTCGACCGGCGCGTCGATGACGCTGGAGATGGTGACTTTTGCCATAGGACGTTCCCTTGCGAATGCGATAGTCGGGCAAGGGTAGGGCGGTGGCCTGGCTGACGCTTATCAATGCGTCTTGTGCGCGTATCAAGGAGTCTGAAAAAGCAGGCTCAGGCGGTTGCCCGCGCGGCCTCGCGATAAAGCGTCGGCGGCACGCCGACATGGTCGCGGAAGAAGCGCGAGAAATTGCCCTGCGTGGTGAAGCCGAGATTGCAGGCGACCGAGATCAGCGGCTCCTGCGACCAATGCAGCTGCCGCACGGCTTCCTCCATGCGCAGCGTGTTCCAGTAGACGTTGGGCGTCAGATTGGTCTGTTCCTTGAACAGGGCGAAGAAATGCGGCCGCGACAGGCCGACGCTGCGCGCCACATCGTCGAAGGAGATGCGTTCGCAGACATTGGCCTTCATCAGCTGGATGGCCTTGCGGACGCGGAAATCCTGCAGGGTGTTGATGCGGGTGCGCGCCTCCTGCGGCGCCGACGCATCGGCGGCATCGAGCACCGAATCAATGAAGCGCTCGATCTCGTAATTGGCAACATCGTCGACGCTTTCATTGTCGGTCAGATGGTCGAGCAGGCTGGCGGCGGCCTGGTGCAGCCAGGGCTCCAGCGTGATCGCCGCCTGGGCAAACAGCGGCGCGGAGGAGGGCAGGTCGCGGCGACGGCGCGCCCAATCGGGATCGATGTAGAAGGCAAGGAACAGACCGGGCGTCCCGTTTTGCGACAGGACGTGGCTGTGCGGCTGGAAGGAATTGATGCCGGCGGCGGTGCAGGAACCGAGCCTTACCGTCTCGCGACCGATGGTCATCTCGCCGGCGGTGCCTTCGAGCCAGATGATGAGATGCGCCTCGACATGGGCATGGGTGACGAAGTCGCTTGCGACATTCAGGACAGAAACATGTCCGAACCGGCCCCAGTAGAGCCTGATCGCTTCCGTCATGGGTATATCCTCCCGCAGACGACTGGCCTCCCTTCGCCTGCCTGGAGATTGTGCTGCCGGTTGCCTGTTTCCGTCAAGACATAGGCTGTTGGCGGCAAACGGTGGTGGCTCGCTCCGGCTGATTTTCAGACTGAGCGATAGGAACCGGAACGAACAGCGCTTGGCAATGTCCTTCTCCCATGAGGGAGAAGGACAGGCACTTAAATGTCAGTCGTTGCGCCTGAAATTGCGGATGCGGTCGAACAGCACCGCCAGCAGGATGGCGCCGCCGATGAAGGTGCCTTGCCAGAAGGCATTGATGCCAAGCAGGCCAAGGCTGTTGCGGATGACCTCGATGAGGGCCGCGCCGACAATGGCGCCGAAGGCGGTGCCGACACCGCCGGCCAGGTTGGCGCCGCCGATGACGGTGGCGGCGATGACCTGCAGCTCCATGCCGGTGCCGAGATTGGTGGTGACGGCGCCGAGCCAGCCGGTCTGGATAATCCCGGCAATTCCCGCCGACAGCGCCGATATCATGTAGACGGCTACCTTGATCTGCTTCACTGGGACGCCGGTCAGCGTTGCCGCGTGCTCGTTGCCGCCAATGGCGAAGATGTGCCGGCCGAACTTGGTCCAGCGCAGGATGAAGCCGGTGATCAGCGCCAAAAGGATCATGTAGAGCACCGGATTGGCGATGCCGAACACCCAGGCGCCGCCGCCGAGCGCCAGCAGCTTGTCATGGTCCGGCCCGAACTGGAAGACGACGGTGTTGTTGGAGGCGACCATGGCCAGGCTGCGGGCAATCGACAGCATGCCGAGCGTCACCACGAAAGGTGGAAAGCCGAGATAGGCGGTCAGGATGCCGTTGAAGGCACCGATGGCGAGCGCGGTGGCGATCGAGGCCAGGATGCCGATTTCGATCGAATAGCCGGCATGCATGGTGACGGCCAGCACCATCGACGACAGGCACAGTACCGAGCCGACC
Source organism: Mesorhizobium sp. WSM4310 (assembly GCF_007003935.1). NCBI lineage: Bacteria > Pseudomonadati > Pseudomonadota > Alphaproteobacteria > Hyphomicrobiales > Phyllobacteriaceae > Mesorhizobium > Mesorhizobium sp. WSM4310. Next base: position 2,506 of record NZ_VFTA01000061.1, on the reverse strand, counting down.
GACAGATCGATGCCGCCGGTGATGATGACGAAGGTCATGCCGAGCGCGACGATGGCGACGAAGGTGATGTTGCGGGTGATGTTGTAGAGGTTCTTCGAGGTTGCGAAAGCGTCGGTGGCGAACGACAGGAAGATGCAGGCGAGGATGACGGCGATCACCACCCAGAAGGTCTGGGTGGAGAACAGCCGCGACAGGAAAGTGTGCTGCTTCTGCGCGATCGTCTGATCAAGGGTGACTGCCATTATCGACCTTTCCTGCCGGCGGCGATGCACGCCAGCCTGGTGAAATCCGGATTAGCCGCGCTCACGAGACCTGCTCGATGGCGCCAGTGATGAGCCCGGTGACCTCCTCGGGCGAGCTCGACGCGATTGCCTTGTCGGCGACCTTGCGTCCGCGCCGCATGACGATGACGCGGTCGGCGACGTCGAACACGTCGGGCATGCGGTGGCTGATCAGCACCACCGCTATGCCCTGGTCGCGCAGATGGCGGATCAGGTTGAGCACTTCGGCGACTTGCCTGACCGAGATCGCCGCCGTCGGTTCGTCCATCAGCACGATCTTGGCCTGCGACAGCATTGTGCGGGCGATCGCAACCGCCTGGCGCTGGCCGCCCGACATCTGCTTGACGAGATCGCGCGGGCGGGTCTCGGACTTCAGCTCGGCGAAGAGTTGGCCGGCGCGCTTGTACATCGCGGCATAGTCGAGGATGCGGAATGGACCGACGCCGCGCCGCAACTCGCGGCCGAGATAGACATTGGCGGCCGCTGTCAGATTGTTGCAGAGCGCAAGATCCTGGTGGACGATCTCGATGCCGTGCTGGCGGGCTTCCGCCGGCTTGTTCAGGATCAATTCCTTGTCGTCCATGCGCATGGTGCCATGGCTCGGATGGAAATTGCCGGCGATCATCTTGACCAGCGTCGACTTGCCGGCGCCATTGTCGCCCATCAGGCCGACGACCTGGCCGGGTTCGATCGACAGCGACACGTCGTTGACAGCCTGGATGGCGCCAAAATGCTTCGAGATGTTGGTGAGTTCGAGAACCGCCACCAGCCTGTTGCCTCCCATGTCTTGCTGCATGCCTTTTCCAGGTCGCAGCTCCGATATCGTGCTCCCCATTCCTCCCGGAAGCAACGATCTTCGGCATTTACGCGAATGCCCGCACGGGCGTCAATTGTCGAAATGGGCTATTTGTCAGACGAATAGCGACATGTGCCTCTGAAAAATCCGTTTTGTAGGACAAATAGCAATTGACGTTGGCGCCGCGCCGTTATTAGTTGACGGTCGGAGAAAGATATCCGGTCCCAAACCATTGTTGCGGCGGGACCGGTGGGAGGTTATCGGCCGTTCCGGCATGTTGGCGGTCCGGTCGCATCTGAAAATGCTTATCGGCCTTGCACGGCGGCACGAGCGTTGGCTCTGCCATCTCGCATCAGGTCGATTTGTATGGCGGGCACGCCGTGTCCGTCTGTTTCCAAGGGAGGACTGACATGAGGAAAACAGTATTGCTCGCCGCCGTCGCCGCCATGGCGCTGGGCGCCGGGCCGGCTTTGGCCAAGAAGCAGCTCGTCATCGTGGTGAAAGGTCTCGACAATCCATTCTTCGAAGCCATCCATCAGGGCTGCGAGAAATGGAACAAGGAGAACGCGAGTTCGGAATATGCGTGCTTCTACACCGGTCCGGCGTCGACTTCCGACGAGGCTGGCGAGGCACAGATCGTCCAGGATATGCTGAGCAAGCCCGACACGGTGGCGATGGCGATTTCGCCGTCCAACGCGCCGCTGATCGCGCAGACGATCAAGAGCGCCAATCCGTCGATCCCGATCATGACCGTCGACGCCGACCTTGCCAAGGAAGATGCAGCCCTTCGCAAGACCTATCTCGGCACCGACAACTATCTGATGGGCAAGAAGATCGGCGAGTACATCAAGAAGGCCAAGCCGAATGGCGGCACGATCTGCACGATCGAAGGCAATCCGGCTGCCGACAACATCCTGCGCCGCGCACAAGGCATGCGCGACGCTCTGACGGGCAAGGAAGGTCTCGCGACACTTGCCGGTGAAGGCGGATGGACGGAAGTCGCCGGCTGCCCGGTGTTCACCAACGACGACGGCGCCAAGGGCGTTCAGGCGATGACGGACATCCTCGCCGCCAACCCCAAGCTCGACGCCTTCGGCATCATGGGCGGTTGGCCGCTGTTCGGCGCGCCGCAGCCTTATCGTGACCTGGTTGGACCGCTGAAGGACCGGCTGGCCAAGAACGACTTCGTCATCGGCGCCGCCGACACGATCGGCGACGAAGTGGCGATCGCCAAGGACGGCCTGGTCACCGCCCTGGTCGGCCAGCGGCCCTTTGAAATGGGCTACAAGGCGCCGTCGGTGATGATCGACCTGATCACGGGCAAGAAGGTCGACGATCCGGTCTTCACCGGCCTCGATGAGTGCACCAAGGACACGGTCGACACCTGCATCCAGAAATAGGTCTTTCGATCCGGGGCGCCCGTCTGACG
>NZ_VFTA01000060.1:0-23639 GCF_007003935.1 Mesorhizobium sp. WSM4310 | reverse complement strand
GTCTCTCCTGACGTCCGCGGTCGGCGCCCTGTCTCTGGTCTGCTGGCAAGTTCTCTTCTTTGGAAAGTCTAGTCTGAAACCTCGGTCTGCGGCCGGTCCCGACCGTCAGCCAGTTCCTCGTGCCATTTGCCCTCGGCGTCCTCATACTGGATGCCGTCCGTCGCGCCTGCCACCTGCTGCTCGGCCGAGGCGATCTCGGCGGCGCGCAAGGCATCCTGATGGGTGGGAAATGTCTCCGAGAAGGTCGTACCGACCTTGTAGGCCCAGCCGCCGTCATGCTCGACGATCTTGTAAGTCAGCTTCGCCATAAAAACCTCCGGTTGAAAGGTCCGCCTGCTCAATGCAGCCGGTCGTCGGATAGCCTGTCGTCGGGCACCAGCACTTCCGATTCCCTGGCGGCCTCGATCAATGCCCGTCGCGCGTCCGCTGTCGAACGATAACCTTCCAGCACTTTGAGGCAAGTGTCGAGGGCATCACGATGACGCGGGCCGCGATTGAGCGGCCACACCGTCATGAGGCACTCCGCCGCTTCCTGGGTGCTGCGGATATGGCGATATTTGCCGACATGGCCGAGTTCGACCACGACCGGCGTTTCAAAAGGTTTGCTGTCCATCATGGCCGCAACGCAAAGCAGCCAATTTGGTTGCAAAAGTGGCCCGGAACCTGCGCCCAAAAGTCGCGTCGCGTTCTGCGACGCGCTTTTTGGGTGACATGTTTCGGCGTCTCAGTAACCGCAGTCGTTGCGCAGCCAGCGAGCGTTCGCCCAGCCGGTGGACCCGCCGATTTCGACCTTGTACCAGCTGCCGCGCCGGTCGAAAATCTCGACGTGGTCTCCATTGAACAGCTGGCCGATCATCCGTGATGACGAGTTGGGCCGTGTCCGCACGGCGAGAAAGCCGCTGCCGGTCGCCAGATTGTAGCGGCCGGACAGGCCGTGCACCGTCCCCTCGCAATATTGCGCCACGCTCGGCGTCGATGCGCCGAGCCAAGGGCCGGCGACAGTCACAAGCATCGCAGCCGGCAAGAATGCCCTGAACGACATGATCTCCTCCCAAGCCCGGCCGCGCCCGCCGCAGCCTCACCCAGCGTAACAGTTTGCCGCCGGATTTGAAGCGGGCTGTGGCAAAACGGGCTGGGCGGGATCGCGCCTGTGTCAGGAGGGCGGGCCGGTTCAGCCCGCCGCCTTCATCCAGTGCTCCATCGTCGTTACCGAGCGGGCGAGCTGCGGCGCCGGATGGATCTTTTCCTTGAATGTGGCGGCCGCGCGCCAGCCCCAGCGCGGATCGGCGAGGAAGGCGCGCGCCAGTGCGACCATGTCGGCACGGCCCTCGGCGATAACAGCCTCGGCCTGCTGGGGATCGTCGATCAGGCCAACCGCGCGGGTCGGAATGCCGGCGCCCTTGCGCACCGCCTCCGCCAGATGCACCTGATAGCCGGGACCGGTGGGCAATTTCTGCAACGGCGAATTGCCGCCGCTGGAGCAGCAGAGATAGGCGATACCCTCGGCCTTCAGGGCCTTCGCCACCTCGATCGCATCCTCGACATCGAAGCCGCCGTCGACCCAGTCCTTCACCGACAGCCGCGCGCCGAGCATCAGCTTCGGCACCGCCTTCTTCACCGCCCTGGCGATTTCGACGACCAGACGCATCCGGTTTTCCAGCGAGCCGCCCCAACGGTCGGTGCGCTGGTTGGACAGCGGCGACAGGAACTGGAAGATCAGGTAGCCATGTGCTGCGTGCAATTCGATGAAGTCGAAGCCGGCGCGTTCGGCCCGCCTGGCGGCTTGGGCGAACCGCTCGATGAGTTGCAGGATCTCTTCCTCATCGAGCGCGCGCGGCACGTTCCAGCCGGTGTCGTAGGCGATGGCCGAGGCCGAGACGGTCTGCCAGGGGTCTTCGTTCGGCTGCAGTGGCCCGCCGCCTTCCCAGGGCTTGCGGTTCGAGGCCTTGCGGCCGGCATGCGCAAGCTGCGTGCCGAATTTCGTGGCCGGCGCGGCGACGCGTCGTGCCGCATCCAGTGTGCGGCGCGCGGCGGCTTCGTTGTCGTCCGAGTAAAGTCCGAGGCAACCATGGGTGATGCGCCCGCGCCGTTCGACATCGGTCATCTCCACCGTGACCATTCCGGCGCCGGACATGGCCAGGTTCATCCAGTGGTAAAGATGCCAGTCGCTGGCCGATCCGTCCTCGGCGGAATACTGGCACATCGGCGCCACGGCGATGCGGTTGGGGAAGGTGAGGCCGTCGAGGGTGATCGGCTGAAAAAGCGATGCAGTCATAAAGAGGGCTCCGGGGAGAAGGAAGGCGTTATTTAGGCGACGGATATCTTGCATACCACACACGAGAGAGTGAAACGCTGGACCAATTGCTGCCCCAATTGCGCCGGCGCCGGTTCGCGGCTACGCCAGCGCCCGGCGACAAATACCGAGGTATCCAATGGAAGATCGTATTCGTATCCGTTCGGAAGAGGTCCTTTCCGACGACTGGGCGGTGCTGAAAAAGACCGTGCTCGACTATCGCCGGCGCGACGGGCAGTGGGAGACGCAGGTCCGCCAGACCTATGATCGCGGCGACGGCGCGGTGATCCTGCCCTACGACCCCCAGCGTTCGACGGTGCTTCTGGTGCGCCAGTTCCGCTATCCCGCCTATGTCACCGGCCACCGCGAACCGCTGATCGAGGCCTGTGCCGGGCTGCTCGACGAAAACGACCCCGAGACCGCCATCCGCAAGGAGGCGGAGGAAGAACTCGGCTACCGGCTGAAGGACGTAGAGCGGTTGTTTTCGCCTTATATGAGTCCGGGCAGCGTGACCGAGCGGCTGTGGTTCTTCGTTGCCCGCTATTCGCCCGCCGACCGCATCTCCGCCGGCGGCGGCGCGCCGGAGGAGGGCGAGGACATCGAGGTCCTGGAAATGCCGCTCGACGAAGCGCTGGCCGGCATCGCCGACGGCCGCATCGTCGATGCCAAGACGATTATCCTGATCCAGCATCTGAAGCTGAACCCGATGAAGGCTTGACCGACGTTCCGGCATGGATTGGCTCCATCCTCGCATCACGGAACAAAAGCGATCAGCGACGGTTTAACTCTCGAAGGGACCGCAACGGAAGCGGAGCAATGGTTGAGCTTTTCAATATGGAACTGGCCAAGGCCAGACAGCGCGTCAACCGCGCGGAACTCGCTCTGGAACGCGCGGAAGAAATGCTGGACGAGGACTGCGGCGTCGGAATCAATATCGCGCTTTGCAGCCGGATCAGGACCGCGCGGCGGCGGCTGATCGAGGCCAGGAAGCGCCTGACAAAGATTGATCCGCCAATAATTTTTGGCGGTTCCCCATGATGATGGCGACATTTCACCATGAAACCGCGAGAGGCGGTGAGGTATATCGCGCTGCCAGATACGCGCTTCTGACGCAGCGAATTATCCGGGATATCAAGCGCACCGATGCCGCGGCGGAGAAAGTCGAGCGAGCGCTGACCAAGTTGGCCGAAGCAAACGCGCTCGATGGGTCGCTCGGTCCGCACCGCCCCGGCTAGGCTCCGCCTCACGCGCCGTCGGCGTCAGGCTGGGGCGTCACGATATCATGGAGGCCGAAAGACGCTTCGGGGCATCGTATATTAGCAATATACGATATATTAATGGCTATAATGCAGCCTTTGGCACAGGGATGGAAATACCTCCCATCGACGTTCCGACATGCGCCCTCGAGCGCCGGAACGCTAGACCAATGCGGAGTAGAACGCATGAGTGTCGGAGCCGCTCTCGAACAATTACTGCGGCTGATTTATCGCCGGGCCATGAAACTGGCGATGTTGCCGGAGGATGAAAGGGATTCCCACTACGATCACATCCGCCTGTCATGTTGCGCGGCCGCCGAGCACATCGGGCAAGATCCCGACAGGGCAGCCATCACGGCAAACGATATGGTTGAGTTTGTTCGCGCGCTGGTCGGAATCATCGAGGTGGGCTCCGGGCCGGGCAATGAGCAAAGCGCCGATCAGCGACCGCCGGTGCCACATTCCGGCGGCCAGGAGAGTGGCGCTACGCGCATCTAGCAAACAGGGCAGACGCCCGCCTTGAGGCAGCGGGAACGAGGCGCTAACGCTCGTGCTGTACGACGTAGCTGCTGGTGATGGCGTCGTCGCCCAGCCCACGAGTCACAAAAACCCTTGTATAGCCGACCGGCAAGCCTTCTGTGACGGTCGCATCAACGAGGCGACACCGGCCAACGGTTTCGCCGTTCGGAGCGCTTGCCAGCCTGTCCTTCAGCGAAGCCATGCATAAGTCGAGCGATGCATACATGGTTGGCGCCATATCGACGGGTTTGCAGACAGAACCCTCAACCGGGCTGCACTGGAGCAAAACCATCACTGCCGCGGTTGCCGGATCCATTTTCAAAAATCGCCCGCGTTTTGACGACCCTCAACGCTGAAATGCATCCTTTGTTTCACCGCTGCTAAAACAAATGCGGCCGGCCGGTCTCGATGCGGTTGTCCCGGAAGAGGGCGAGGAATCGAGGTCCTGGACAATGCCGCTCGACGAAGCTGGCCGGCATAGCCAAAGACCGCATCGTCGATGCCGAGGCATTATCCTGGTCCAGCGTCTGAAGCTGAACCCGATGAAGGCCTGGCCGCTCGAAGTTGGCCGAGCATTGCCTTACGAACTGTGCCGCGGACAGGCCGGCACGTCCATTTCGCGGATGAAGTTGCGCAAGGCTTCCATGTCCCGGGACAGAGGCCGATCATCGGAATAGTGTGCGATATTGCCCCGCACCATTTGGTAGATGGCATCGGTACCAGGCGCGCGTGCACCGCGCACCGCCAGAAAATCATGGGCCTGCGCGGCTGCCATGAGCTCGATCGCCAGAATGTATTCGGCGTTGTCGATAACCGCCAGCAGCTTGTTGGCCGCGACGGTTGGATGAGCAAGGAAATCCTCTTGCAGGCCGGATGTGACGCCGCCGTCGGTCGCCGCCGGGGCGGCCAAACGCCGATTGACGTTGCTGAGCGATGTGGCCGTGTATTGGGCGATCATGAAGCCGGAATTGGCTCCGTCCTCGTCGGCGAGGAAGGCCGGCAAATTGTTGACAAGCGGATTGACGAGACGATCGATCCGACGCTCGCTCATTCCAGCCACCTGAGCCAAGGCGATGGTCAGGCCGTCAGCGGCCTGCCCGAGGGCCGGCGCAACCGCATGCGCCTCCGAAACGACCTGAGGATCGTTCAAAGACCCGAATACCGCCGGATTGTCGGTGACGGCAGCCAATTCGCGGTCGACAAGCTCGGCGGACCGGTCCAGCACCTCCCGGGCGGCGCCATGAACATGCGGCACGGCGCGAAGACTGAGTGCGTCTTGCGTGCGACTGCCGTGTGCCAGCGCGATAAGTTCGCTGCCATGAAGCCAGCCACGTAGCGATTTGCCCACGTCCTGAATGCCGGGTGAGGGCCTCATTGCCAGGATTGCCTCGCCAAAAGCCGGCATTTGCGCGCCTGCGGCTTCAAGCGTCAAAGCCGCCGCCGCGTCAGCCCATCCCAACAAACGCTCCGCGCGCAGCACGGCGATGCTTGTCAGGCCTGTTGCGCATGCGGTGCCGTTGACGAGGCTCAAGCCCTCCTTGGCGCCAAGCTCCAATGGCTCGAGACCCATTTCAGCCAGGGCCTCGAGCCCGCTCATGGAGCGGCCTGCCACGGTTGCATTGCCTTCGCCGATCAGGACCAGTGCTACATGCGCGTTGTGCGTCAAATATCCGGCCGATCCCCGGGACGGCACGTCGGGAACGCAGTCGCGCTCGATAAAGGTGAGCAGATTGCGGACGATCGCAGGGCTCACGCCCGAATGGCCATGGGCGAAATTTGCCACTTGAGCGGCAATGATGGCGCGCACGCCGCGTCTCGGCACAAGGTCGCCCACGCCGCAGGCGTGACTGCGAATGATATTGCGCGACAGTTTCTTTTGCAGGGCAGGCGCCACGATCTTGCTTGCCAAGGCGCCGACCCCGGTATTGACGCCATAGGCGCGGATGCCTTTGTCGACGATGGCCGCCACGATCTGGTTCGCGAAGGCGATCCTCTCCCACGCTGCCCGGCTGAGCGCCAGGGATTCGCCTTCGCTCACGCGTGCGATGTCGCGCCAACTGGCGTTTCTATCTATCGTTATTGTCATTGCCCGTTCCGAATAGCATTGCGAATGCGCAGGCGGCTGTTGGCCCGCTCGAAAGGCGGCGTGAGAACCCCTGCTTCGGCACCGTACCGCCCAACCGCGGGCATAATGGCGATGGAATTGCCGACTGATGCGACTGTAGCGACGTCGTCGGCAATAAAAGACATGCCGCCTGCGATCCGGCGCTGGGAAATCCGGCGCCCGCTTGAAATCACTTCGAGGATGACGTCGAAGACTTATCGGATCAACAGCTCACGCGGCATATGCGGCGGCGAGCCCGTGCGGGCAGTCTGACGGAGCCGAGCTTTGGGCGGCCTGCCACCCGAAGCTCGAAGAGCGAAGGGTGGTGCGGACGACGGGAATCGAACCCGTACGATCAGAGATCGAGGGATTTTAAGTCCCTTGCGTCTACCAATTCCGCCACGTCCGCAGGCCTGCTCTTTTCAGATGCCAGACACAGGCCGTCAAGTCGTGTTCTTGGCCATGCTGAACACACACCCCAGAGGTGATGGCATGGCGATACTGGTGTGATCGCGGAATTTAGCGCGCCGCGCGCAATGGGTAGGGTGTTTGCACGGCGGACTTGATCCGCCGAGGCCGGCGTCTACCAGGCCCAACCCATTCCCCCGCCCACTGGGGGCGCCGGCCGCCCCTCATCGACTTTGCTGATCACGTCACAGCTGTCGCTCGCCGATCGATGCCGGCGAGGCTCAGAACTTGTAGCTGAGATTGATGCCCACGGTGTTCAGTTTGGTATCCTGGTCGCGACCGACGAAGTCGCTGGACCCGTCATAGTGCTCGGAACCGAAATCGTAGTAGCGATACTGGGCGCCGACGACGAATTTGTCGGTCAGCGCGTAGTCGACGCCGGCGCCCACGGTCCAGCCGATATTCGCCCGTGTCTCGGAGAAGGCTGAGCCCGCTGATTGCGAGGTTTCGACCCCGGCGAAGGCGATGCCGCCTATGCCATAGACCAGCACACGATCCATAGCGTATCCGGCCTTGGCGTTGACCGATCCGAACCATTTGATGTCGGCGCCGAAATTGTTTCCGGGTTCGGCTTCCGCCGTGCCGTCGACCGAGGAATAGTTGAGGTCGGCCTCAGCGCCGATCACCGCCTGGTCGAACTGCCACAGCCCGGCGACGTGCCCGCCGATGAAACCGCCGTTTACGTCGGGGGAGACGGAAAACGGCTCGCCTTCCGTTCCTGAGATGTCGGACTGGCCCCAGCCATAGCCCGCCTGCAGGCCGGCATAGTATCCTGTCCAGTCGAAGCCGGGCGCCGTCATCGGCACATCGACCGTCGGGTCGGCTGCGAAAGCCGGCATCGACAGGACGGCAAGCAGACCGGCACTTGCGACGACAAGGCGATACATTCGAACTCCCCGGATGAAGAGCCGGAAAAATCTTGGGAGCCAAGGTAGACCGATTTACGGCAAAACGGAATCCAATTTCCGGCTGTGGCCGTGTGTCGCTCGCCGAGGCACAGGCTGTAAGCCAAGGACAGCCGGCATTGCCGGGGGAATGCCAGCGTGCAAAATGGCCGTCTTGCAGGGAAAAATCCGGATGAACAGCCTGGCTCGTCTTATCACTGGAACGGCCATCATACTGTTCATCTGCGGTCTCGCCATGGCCGAGCCATTGACGCTCGCCATCGCCAAGGCAGCGGTCGTATCCGATCAAGCGTCGGGACAGCGGGCGCTCAACCTGAAGATGACGCCGGACAGCGCGAAGGCGTTCGGCGACTTCACCAGGGCGAATGTCGGGAAGGTGGTCGACCTCAGCGTCGACGGTACCGTGGTGGCGTCGCCGCGCCTGGTCGAACCCATCCTCGGCGGCGAGGTAATGCTCAGCGGCACCTTTGCCCCGGGCGAACTCCAGCGCCTGGCGGAACGGATTTCGGCCGGCGGTGCGAAAGTCACGGTCGAGGTCGCGGCTGAGCAGCCTTTGTGAAGGTTGGACGGGCCGGTCCGCCGTTTGGCGCTGGTCAAAACCAGGCAGGCTTGGCACAGTCGCCCAAACAGGAGTCCCTTCATGGCAAAGAAGCCGGCGGCGCATGCGACGAAACCAAAACCCTGGACCGAGATGGCGACGCATCTGGTCGACGTCGCCACGGGCCGCAAGCCCGCCGATCTCGTCATCCGCAACGGCCGCTGGGTCAACGTTCACTCCGGCGAGATCATCGCCGGCACCGACATCGCCATTGCCGGCGGCCGCTTCGCCTATTGCGGGCCGAATGCCAGCCACGCCATCGGCCAGGGCACCAAGGTGGTCGATGCCGGCGGGCGCTACCTGGTGCCCGGCCTCTGCGACGCGCACATGCATGTCGAAAGCGGCATGGTGACGGTGACCGAGTTCTGCCGTGCCGTCATCCCGCACGGCACCACGTCGATGTTCATCGATCCGCACGAGATCGCCAATGTGCTGGGCTTGCCGGGCGTGCGGCTGATGCATGACGAGGCGGTGGTGATGCCCATCAACGTGCATGTGCAAATGCCGTCCTGTGTGCCGTCGGCACCGGGGCTAGAGCATGCCGGCGCCGAGCTGACGGTTGCCGACGTTGCCGAGGCCATGACCTGGGAAAACATCATCGGGCTCGGTGAAGTGATGAATTTTCCAGGCGTCGCCGCCAACGATCCTGTCATGTCGGGCGAGATCGCCGCGACGGTTCGTGCAGGCAAGACGGTTGGCGGCCACTATGCCTCGCGCGACCTTGGCTTGCCGTTCCACGGCTATGTCGCCGGCGGACCCGAGGACGATCACGAAGGCACGCGCGCGGAAGATGCCATCGCCCGTGTCCGCCAGGGCATGAAGGCGATGCTGCGGCTGGGCTCGGCCTGGTACGATGTCGCCTTGCAGATCAAGGCGGTGACCGAAGGCGGCATCGATCCGCGCAACTTCATCCTGTGCACTGACGACAGCCATTCCGGCACGCTGGTGCACGAAGGCCACATGGACCGGGTGGTGCGCCACGCCATCCAACAGGGGCTGAAGCCGGTGACGGCGATCCAGATGGCGACGATCAACACTGCCCAGCATTTCAGGCTGGAACGCGAGATCGGTTCGATCGCGCCTGGACGGTTGGCCGACCTGCTGATTGTCTCCGACCTCGCCGCAATGACCATCGATGAGGTTTATGCGCGCGGCGTCAGGCTGGCCAAGGGTGGCAAGCTCGACATCGACATTCCGGCCTATGATTACCCGAAGACGGCGAAGAACACCGTCAAGCTGGGCAAGAAGCTCAGGGCTGGCGATTTCGACATCACGGCTCCCAAGGGTGCCAACGAGGTGCGGGTGCGCGTCATCGGCGTCATCGAGAACCAGGCGCCGACGCGAGCCCTGGAGGCCGATCTGCCGGTCGAGGACGGTCTGGTCGCCATGGACCGCCGCAACGACGTCTGCCAGATCGCGCTGGTCGAGCGGCACAGGGGCACGGGCGGCGTCACCAACGCATTCGTCTCCGGCTTCGGCTATATGGGGGATTGCGCCATGGCCTCGAGCGTGGCGCATGACGCCCATCACATCATCTGCGTCGGCACCAACAAGCAGGACATGGCGCTGGCGGTCAACCGGCTGGGCCAAGTCGGCGGCGGCGTCGTGCTGTTCTCGAAGGGCAAGGAACTGGCGCTTGTCGAAATGCCGATCGCGGGCCTGATGTCGGACGAGCGCGCCGAGATCGTCGCCGCCAAGGCCGAGAAACTGACCGAGGCGATGCGCAAGATGGGCTGCTCCCTGAACAACGCCTACATGCAGCACTCGCTGCTGGCGCTGGTGGTCATTCCGGAGTTGAGGATTTCCGACGTCGGCCTGATCGACGTGACGACGTTCCAGAAGGTCGACCTGTTCGTCTAGACCGACCTCCGACGCGGGTGATAGGCTCACCCGCCGGTGACGATGGTCAGCACCTTGAACGGCGTGGTTATGACGACCTCGGCGACCGAACCGACGGCCTTGCCGAGGCCTTGGCCGAGATTGTTGAGCTGCGCCGGATCGGGTTCGTCGGAGGCCAGGCCAGCAGGGGTGCGCAGGCGATCGCCGAGCAACTGCACCAGGATGGGATTGTCGGCGAATTTCGCGTGGTTGAGGCCACCGTCGCCGCCCTTGATTTTGGTCAGGTCGGCCACCGACACGCCATAGCTGGCGAGATCGGCCGCATTGCCATAGTCGCCGACACGCGGCTTGTCGCCGGAGATAAGTGAAGACAATTTGAGCGCACGGTCATCGCCGGACAGCAGCACGGCAAACGGCTTGTCCGGCTTGCCGTATCGGATCATCTGCTTTTTGAACACGTCGACATCGATGTCGGGCGACGCCAGCACGACATAGCCGAGTTTGCCGCCGAGATCGCGGTCGCCGGTGATGGCGAGCTGGCGCAGCGCCTCCATGGTCAGCCAGGTTCCCATCGAATGGGCGATGATGTCGATGCTCTTGACCCGTGTCTTGGCGAGCATTCTGAGCGTCGCCTCGAGATCGTCGCGGGCGGCGCTGGCGCTGTCCTTGTCGTAGATATAGCCCGTCGTCTTGGCGCTCGACGCCCATGAGAACAGCACCGGCGTGCCGGGATATTTCGTGTCGTGGGCGATCTGCGTCAGCCGGTAAATGCCGTCGTCGAAGCCATTGTTGAAGCCGTGCACAAACACCAGTGCGCGATCCCCGCGCACGGCAATGTCGGCGCCGACCGCCTTGGCGAATTGCGAGGCATCGCCATAGTGGACGACATTGGTGGCGGTGAATTGCTTTGCCGGGATCGAGTTGGCCGAGCCCTTGGCCCGCTCGATGGCGCCGATCTGGTGGACCTTCGGCACGGTGACGTCGACACGGGCGTAGCTGGTGGTCAACGAGCGATCGCCGTCGAACACCTGCCGCGGATCCTTGGTCGCCTGCTGGCGGGTTGTAGCGACGAAAATTTCGTGCGTGGCCGCGATGTCGGAGGCTGGCACCGACACATTCGTCTTGTTGAGCAGATCATGCGTGTTCTGGCCGGCACAGCCGGCAAGGGCGAGCGTCAACGCGAGGACGAAACTGTTCAAGCGCAAGCTCAAGCGCCGGCTCCCATGAAGGGGACGTCAAAAGCATGACGTCACCGCTATTGCGATAGAGCCAGAGACCGGCGCGGTCCAGTTCAAAGTGGCCCGATACCTCGTGAATGGTGAACAGGCACGGCGAAATTCGCGCCGCCGCATCTACTGCCCGAGCAGGCTGACGCGGTCGGTCACGTCCCTGTCGCTGGCAAAACCGTCATCTTCGCGCAGCCGCTGGCCGATCATCTTCACCAAGGCCGGATTGTCGGCGAATTTCGTATGGTTGAAGCTGTCGCTGCCCTTGACCTTGGAGAGATCGACCACCGTCACGCCGTAGGAGGCAAGATCGGCAGCATCCTTGTAGTCGCCGACGCGTGGCCGTGAACCGGCGATCAGGCCGGAAAGCCTCAGCGCGCGGTCGTCGTCGGACAACAGCAGGATGAACGGCTTGTCGGGCTTGCCATAGCGGCGCATCTGGCTCTTGAACACGTCGACATCGATGTCCGGCGAGGCCAGCACCACGTCGCCGAGCTTGCCGCCAAGGTCGCGGTCGCCGCTGATGGCCATCTGGCGCAGGGTTTCCATGGTCACCCAGGTTCCCATCGAATGCGCGACAATGTCGATGCGGCGCGCACCGGACTGCTGCAGCATGCGCAATGTCACTTCGAGCTGGTCACGTGCGGCGCTGGCACTTTCCTTGTCATAGACATAGTCGGTGGTCTTGGCGCCCGATGCCCAGGAAAACAGCATCGGCGTGCCCGGATAGCCGGAATCGTGGACGATCTGGGTGAGACGGTAGACCGCGTCGTCGAAGCCGGTGTTGTAGCCATGCACGAAGACCATGACGCGGCCGCCGCGCGCCGCGATATCGGCGTTGAGCGCGCTGGAGAATTTCGGCTGTGTGTCGTAGCCGACAACCTCGGAGGCCATGAAATATTTGGCCGGGTCATCCGACTTGCCGCGGGAGCGCCGTTCGATCTGGCCGGTCGTGTGGATCCCCGGAACGGTGACGTTGACGCGGGCATAGTTCAGCGTCGCCGAGCGCTCGCCATCGAAAACCTTGTTGGGATCGTCGGATTTCTTGCGCGTCGTGGTGATGAAGATCGAGTGGTTGCCGGCGATATCCGTCACCGGCGCGGCGACGATGGCGCTGCCAAGCAATTCCTGCGTTTGCGGGCCGGCGCAGCCGGCGACGAGCAAGGCGAGACAAACAGTAACGATCTTCTTCAAAGGCACGCCTGAAATTTCCACTCCGGCCAAAAGGCCCATCTACCCCCGCGACACCTCCCGGACAGGGAGAGTGCGGCAGAACTAAGTCGTGTCCAGCCGAAATGTGGTCAGCGCCTGGCTACGACCATCGGACTGTTGCGCGAAAGCCAAAGTGGCGGAGGAAAAGCCGGGAAAAGGGCAGCCACCTCCAGCTCGAGGCGGATGCCGGATGCGTCGGCCGCGAAGGCTCGCGTCGCTTCGATTTCGCGACCAGTCGATACAACGGCATGAACAAATGGGTACAAGCGCTTGCGAATATTATACGAATTTCGGCTGAAGAGAGTTGCGAACGACCGGACAATGGCGTTGCGGGGCCGGATATGCCATAGGCAGGATCGGCTGTGAGAGATCAGCGTGCAATAAACACACGCTGCGCGGCCATGTCGATGACAAGGGTCCGCGCTGACATGCGGCACAAGGTGGCTTCCCGATGAACAGTTTCTCCTCCCGCGTTGCCACCGCGGCCGCTGCGATCCGCCAGATCTTTCCGGAAACGCCGCTGCAGGAAAACGACTATTTGTCGAAGAAGACCGGCGCCCGGGTGCTGCTGAAGCGCGAGGATCTGAGCCCGGTGCGCTCCTACAAGATCCGTGGCGCCTTCAATTTCTTCCGCAAGGCGCTTGCCGCCGGCAACCAGGCCGAACTGTTCGTCTGCGCGTCGGCCGGCAACCATGCCCAGGGTTTTGCCTTCGTCTGCCGCCATTTCGGCAAGAAGGGCGTGGTGTTCATGCCGGTGACGACGCCGCAGCAGAAAATCGACAAGACCAGGCTGTTCGGCGGCGATTTCGTCGAGATCAGGCTGGTCGGCGACTTTTTCGACGACTGCTATCGCGCCGCTTTCGAATTCACCGAAAGCTCCGGCGCTCACATGGTGCCCCCCTTCGACCACAAGGACATTATCGAGGGTCAGGCGACGGTCGCCTATGAGATCGCGGACCAGATGCCGGGTGCGCGCATGCCCGACATCATCATGCTGCCGGTCGGCGGTGGCGGGCTCGCCGCCGGCGTCACGCATTATTTCGCCGACCAAGGCCGGGAGGCGCGTTTCGTCTTTTGCGAACCGGCCGGCGCGCCGAGCCTGCATGACAGCCTTGCGGCGGGAAAGCGGCTGAAGCTCGCTAAGGTCGACAACTTCGTCGATGGCGCGGCGGTAGCCGAGATCGGCCGCGAACCCTTGCGGTATCTCAAGGAATTCGCGGCCGACACGGTGCGGCTGATCCCGGAAAACCGGCTCTGCGCGACCATGATCGAGATGCTCAATGTCGAAGGCGTCGTGCTCGAGCCGGCCGGCGCGTTGGCCATCGATGCGTTGAAGGATTTTTCCAGGAAGGAGATCCGCGGCAAGACCATTGTCGCCGTGGTTTCGGGCGGCAATTTCGATTTCGAGCGGCTGCCGGATGTCAAGGAACGAGCGTTGCGCTTCGAAGGCCTGAAGAAATACTTCATCATCCGCTTCCCGCAGCGGCCGGGCGCGCTGCGCGACTTCCTCGAAATGCTGGGTCCGGACGACGATATTGCGCGCTTCGAATATCTGAAGAAGTCGGCGCGCAATTTCGGCTCGGTGCTGATCGGCATCGAAACCAAGGACCGCCGTAATTTCGACCTGCTGAAGGCAAATTTCGAGGCCGAGGGCGTCCAGTATCAGGACATCACCGACAACGAGACATTGGCGGGCTTCATCATATGAGCGCAAAGGTCTTCATCGCCCTGTTTTCCGGCATCAATGTCGGCGGCAACCGCATCGTCAAGATGGCGGAACTGCGCTCGTTCTTCGAGGATCTCGGCTTTTCCGGCGTCGGCACCTATGTGCAGAGCGGCAATGTCGTGTTCCGGGCCGGCAAAGGCGACGCCGCCGCGCTGACCAGACAAATCGAAGCGGCGTTCGAGAAGAAATGGGGTTTTCATTCGCGCATCATGGTGCGCGATCTCTCCTGGTTGGATCGGCTGGTGAGCGAAAATCCCTATCCGGAAGCGGCCGCCGATCACACCAAGCTCCACGCCTATGCGCTGGAGCGTGAGCCGACCGCCGAAGAGGTGGCGCGGCTGGCTGAAAAATGCACCGGCCCCGAGCGCTTCGAAGTCAAGCGAGACGTGCTCTACCTCAGCGCGCCGGACGGGCTCGGCAAGTCAGTCTTCGCCAACCTCATTCCGCGTGTTCTGAAGGTGCCGGGCACCGCGCGCAACTGGCGCTCGGTGCTGGCGCTGCTGGAGATGGCCGGCCGGGCCGGCGGGAAAGCATGACCCCGAAAAATGGGTACCGGTTTTCAGGATCGTGCTCAAACAAACACCTACGCTGCCGTCGCCGGCTTCCAGTCGAAGGTCAGTTCTTCGCGGAAGGCAAAGCGCTTGACGTGGTCGGCCACGACACTTTCCAGGCGCTCGAGCGATCCCGCTTCGTCGGTTGACACCACGATGTGCAACGCTGCCGTGTCCGCATCTATGACAGTACGGCCGAGCGACAGATCGATCGTGCCATGGGTGGGATCGAATTCGACGGGAAATTTGTGCGCCCAGTGCTTGCACAGTTGCTGCAGATAGCGGCTGGCATGTTCGGTGGCGACATCGGCACGGCTGGTCGGCATGAGTGAACTCTCCGGAAGGGCAGGCGCCCATTGCTTGACATGGCGCCAGACCTGTCAGGCTGGCGCCATGTTCGGGTAGATAGGTGTCTTCGTGAAAAACGCCAAAAGGCGGCCGGGCAACTTCCGCCCGGTGCCAGGCCGACGCCTACCAGCTTCCCGTGTTGGCCATCGAAGCCCAGGGTTCGGCCTTGGCTTTCGCTGGGCCCTTCTGCAGAAGCTCGATCGAAATGCCGTCCGGCGATCTGATGAATGCCATGTTGCCGTCGCGCGGCGGCCGGTTGATGGTGACGCCATTGTCCATCAGATGCTGGCAGGTGGCGTAGATGTCATCGACCTCATAGGCGAGGTGGCCGAAATTGCGTCCGCCCTTGTAGTCTTCCGGATCCCAGTTGTAGGTGAGTTCAATCAGCGGCGCCTTGTCGTTGATGCCGCTCTGCTCATCTTCGGAGGCGGCGAGGAAGATCAGCGTGAAGCGGCCCTGCTCGTTTTCGTAGCGGCGGACCTCCTTCAGCCCGAGCTTGTTGCAGTAGAAATCGAGCGAGGCATCGACGTCGGCGACGCGGACCATGGTGTGCAGATAGCGCATGAGTTTTCCTCGATCTGTTGGGATGCGGCGCAACATAGGGTCGGCCCGGCGAAAGGGCAATCTCCCGCGGCCGGCGATGCCGGCAAAGAACAAATCCGGTATTCCCGCAATGAACCGTGAAAAAAGGCAGGGAAGGTCTTGCACACACCGGAAGCCGCGGTGTTAATCTGGTGTCAAGAATCAGTTGCGGTGTTCTTGAAAAAAGGGGGCATTCTTATGGGGGAAAAGGCCTCTTTGACGGGGCGGGCCGGAACCCTTGGCGACGCCTTGAAGCGCGACGAAGGCGGCGACGCCGCCGACCTGACCGAAATTGCCGGCGCCATCAAGTGGTTCGATGTGGCCAAGGGTTATGGGTTCATCCTACCCGATGACGGTGTCTCGGGCGATATCCTCCTCCATGTGACATGCCTTCGACGCGACGGTTTCCAGACTGCCCTGGAGGGCGCGCGCGTGGTCTGCCTTGTCAAGCAGGGCGATCGCGGGCTGCAGGCCTTTCGTGTGCTTTCCATGGATGTCACCACCGCCGTCCATCCCGCGGAAATGCAGGAACAGCGCACCCATGTCGCGGTGACGCCGGAGAGCGGACTCGAACGCGCTTTGGTCAAGTGGTTCAACCGCACCAAGGGCTTCGGCTTCCTGACGCGCGGCGAAGGCACCGAGGACATTTTCGTCCATATGGAGACCTTGCGCCGCTATGGCATCACCGAGCTTCGGCCGGGGCAGGTCGTGCTTGTCCGTTTCGGCCGCGGTGATAAAGGCCTTATGGCCGCCGAAATTCACCCCGATATGGGCACCTTGCCGGTTTCGCACTAGGACGATTTCGGCAGAGGATCGTGGATGACTCGCAGGAACTGGCTGACGGCGGGCGTTTTTTGCGCCATTGCGGCCGTGATCGTGGCCGCAGGCGCTTTCTTCTATTCGGAACGGCCGACCTCGGCCGACAGTCGGGCGATGATCCTTCCGGTCGACCCGACGCCGCTGGTCGTGGCGACGAAAGATGGGAATCGCTCCTTCTCGATCGAAATCGCCGACAACGACGCGGAGCGCGAGGCCGGCTTGATGTATCGCCAGGACATGGCGGACGATCACGGCATGCTGTTTGTCTTCGAGATACAGCAACAGGTCAGTTTCTGGATGCAGAACACGCCGATGCCGCTTGACCTGATCTTTGTCGGCCAGGATGGCAAGATCCGGGCCGTCAAACATGGCGAGCCGCAATCCCAGGCCATCATTTCGCCCGGCGTGCCCGTGCGCTTCGTGCTCGAGCTCAAGGCCGGCGCCGCCGCCAAATACGGCATCGGGTATGGCGACCTCTTGCGCCACCCGGCAATTGGCACCGTATCCGGGCCTGGCATGCCACCGCCGGACAATGGTGACGCACCCAACGGCGGCGGCTGAACGCGAGGTGGGGCAGCCGATGCAGTTCTTCTCTCATGACCGGTTCGATCTTGCCTTCCTCGACCGCCAACCGGCATCGGGGCAGGGTGATCCCGTGCTCATGATCCACGGCTTCGCCTCGAGCCACTACGTCAACTGGGTGTCGCCCGGCTGGTTCAAGACGCTCAACGATGCCGGGTATCGCGCCATTGCCTTCGACAATCGCGGCCATGGCTCGTCATCGAAGAGCTATGACGAGGCTGACTATACGCCGGCGAAAATGGCCTCGGATGCCGCAGCCTTGCTCGATCATCTCGGCATCGAACGGGCCCATGTCATGGGCTATTCGATGGGCGCTCGCATCGCGGCGTTTCTGGCTCTGTCGGATCCGGACAAGGTGGCGACGCTGGTCTTTGGCGGCCTCGGCATCGGCATGATCGATGGCGTCGGCGATTGGGATCCGATTGCCGACGCCCTGCTTGTCGACGATCCGGCCACGACCACCCATCAGCGCGGCCGCTCTTTTCGCGCTTTCGCCGACCAGACCCGCAGCGATCGCCGGGCGCTTGCCGCCTGCATCGCCACATCGCGTGAATTGCTGAGCGAGCAGGACATTGCCCGCATCGCCCAGCCGACGCTGGTCGCGGTCGGCACCACGGACGACATTGGCGGCTCGCCAGACGAACTCGCCGCCCTGATGCCGAACGCCAGGGCTTTCCACATCGAGGGCAGGGACCATATGCTGGCGGTCGGGGACAAAACCTTCAAGAAACGCGTGCTGGAGTTTTATGCTGAATATCCGCTTTGAGCGGTCTGCCGGTGGGCAGGCGCGTTCCAACGACAATCGCACCCTTGGCCTGCTGGGGATCGTTCTCAACGGGCTATCGGTGGCGGCGGGCTGCCCATCCTCGCGGCAATGGCGCCGACCATGGGAGCCTTCACCTGATCTTGCGCGTTCTCGCTTCATGGACCGACTTCGCCAGCACGCATAGCAATTCGAACATCATCGTCGCACCCGCCAGCGCCGTCATGCTGCCGAGATCGAATGGCGGCGCCACTTCCACGACATCGGCGCCGACAATGTGCAATCCGTCGAGTAGGCGGACCATTTCCTGCGCCTCTCGGGTGGTGAAGCCGCCGAGCTCGGGCGTGCCTGTTCCCGGCGCCATCGACGGGTCGATGCAGTCGATGTCGAAGGTCACATAAGTCGGGCCGGTTCCGGCGATGGCGCACGCTTCTTCCATGACGCTGGCCGCGCCGCGCCGGACGAACTCCTCCATGTAGATGATGCGAATGCCCTGGGCGACCGCCCAGTCATGCTCGCCGGGCTCATAGATC
Source organism: Mesorhizobium sp. WSM4310 (assembly GCF_007003935.1). Classification (NCBI taxonomy): domain Bacteria; kingdom Pseudomonadati; phylum Pseudomonadota; class Alphaproteobacteria; order Hyphomicrobiales; family Phyllobacteriaceae; genus Mesorhizobium; species Mesorhizobium sp. WSM4310. Next base: position 5,315 of record NZ_VFTA01000060.1, on the reverse strand, counting down.
GAGCCGCGAATGCCGATCTGCACGACCCGTTTGGGATCGAGCAGTTCCTCTTCGATGGCGCGGCGGAACGGCGTGCCGTGCGTGTAGGGATTGTCGCCGAAATAACGGTCATTGGTGTCGGAATGCGCATCGAAATGGATCATGCCCACCGGACGATCCTTGGCGACGGCTCGCAGCACCGGCAAAGTCGTCAGATGATCGCCGCCGGCGGCGAGCGGAATGGCGCCTGCCGCCACGATCGCAGCGACGCCGTCCTCGATGCGCTTCAACCCGTCCATCAGGTTGATCGGATTGACCGAGAGGTCGCCGACATCAGCGACATTGGCAATGCTGAACGGTTCGATGCCCGACACATGGTGGGCGCGCCGCATCAGGCTCGACTGGTTGCGGATCTCGCGGGGGCCGTGCCGTGCGCCGGCGCGGTTGGTCGTGCCGCCATCCCACGGTATGCCGACGAGCGCGATATCGAGCCCTTCGGCGCTCGCCACCGCCGGCAGCCGCATGAAGGTCGAGAGCCCGGCAAAACGGGGAACGGCCGAGGCATCGACCGGCTGGAAGAAATTGCTGCTCATAATGTCGGCACCTCAGAAGAATTCACGTTTGACGATTTCGGCGATCCGCCCCTCGCAGTCTGGCTTCTTGTGGCCACATGCAAAAGCCCCGCGAACCCCGGCGAAAATCACGAGGTCCTTTGCAAGGCCTCCAGCGAGCGCGCCATGTTCAGCCTGGCCTGCGGCTCGAAGCGCTGGCGAAATTCCTCGGTGAGGAAAATGTGCGCGCGGGCAAGGAAATCCTTCAGCACGGCTCCCCGCCCGGTACGCCACACCGGCTCCTCCACCCAGCCATATTCGCGGCGGACCGCGCGTTCATAGGCGTCGAACGCATCCGGCGCGGCGCCCAGGATCGACAGATCCATGTCGAGGAAGAGGCTGGCGTCGCGTGTGGCCGCGTCGTCATCGAACCCGGGCAACTGGTGCGTGGCGGTGGCGAGGATCATCGCGCCGATGCGGTCCAGGCGCTCCGGTTCGGCTCGGCTCGCGAGCTTTTGCGCGGCAAGCGCGGCACTTCTGGCCTCATTGTCCTTGGCCTTGCTGTCATAGATGGCGTCGTGGAACCAGATCGCCGCTTCGACGGCTTCCGGATCGCTGAGCAGCGCTCGGTAATCGCCGGCCAGCGCCAGCATCGCCTCGATATGGGCAAGGTTGTGATAGTGACGGCTTTCGGCCAGGTAGAGCGCCGCGAGTTCCCGTTTCAGCGGTTCGTCGATCAAGGGCTGGTCTTCCATGTTGGTCATCCGTCCAGTTAATCGATCTCAGCCTCTTCGAGCCAGTCACTCGGATCGTCCCGGCCGCTGGGCGCGAAAGGCAGCTTTCCGGCGACTCAGCGATCAAGGGTTCGTTTTCCATGGCCGCTTGAATTCCTGCGAACCAAATCCATTTGACACAGCACTAAGGAAAATTGAGTTCAATCATGCTATGATCTGGCTTATATGTGCCGCCGGACAACAGGCAAGCCAGCAGGACGCGACGTCGATGAACAGCATCAGCATTTCCCGCCATAGCGCGTTGCAGCCGGTCGATCCGATCTGGCGTTCGATCCGCGACGAAGCGATGGACGCCGTCAACCGCGACCCCCTGCTTGCCGCGTTTCTCTATTCGACGATCCTCAACCAGGAGAGCCTGGAAGAGGCCGTCATCCACCGGATCGCCGAGCGGCTTGCCCACCAGGATATCGGCTCCGACCTGATCCGCCAGACCTTCAAGACCATGCTGGCCGACGACAAGGAATGGCCGACGACCGTGCGTGTCGACATCCAGGCCTATTACGACCGCGACCCGGCTTGCGACCGTTTCATCATGCCTGTGCTCTATTTCAAGGGCTTTCACGCCATTCAGACCCATAGGCTGGCGCATTGGCTGTGGACCCAGGGCCGCAAGGATTTCGCGCTCTATCTGCAGAGCCGCTCGTCCTCGGTCTTCCAGACCGATATCAACCCGGCCGCGCGCATAGGCAAGGGCATCTTCATCGATCACGCCACCGGCCTCGTCGTCGGCGAGACCGCGGTCATCGAGGACGATGTGTCGATCCTGCACGGCGTGACGCTGGGCGGCACCGGCAAGGCCGGCGGCGACCGCCATCCCAAGATCCGCCGCGGCGTGCTGATCGGCGCCGGCGCCAAGATTCTCGGCAATATCGAGATCGGCCATTGCTCCAAGGTCGCCGCCGGGTCGGTGGTGCTGTCACCCGTGCCGCACAACAAGACGGTTGCCGGTGTGCCGGCCCGCGTGGTCGGCGAGACCGGCTGCGACCAGCCTTCGCGCCAGATGGACCAGCTCCTGCCGTCGCAGTCGATGGACCAGGTGATCAGCTTCGATATCTGATTTCCGCGCCGGCGCGCCGTCCGGCGCGATTGCGATTTTGTCCGGCGGCGCTGCCGCTTGCGGTGCAATACGGCCGGCTTGCCTTTACATCGCCATTGTCGACGTGCCAGAAGCGCCCTTCAAACCAGCAAGCCCGATGATCGGAGAAGACTGTTGAAGCCTGACGAAATCAGAAAGCTGGACGCCTATTTCAAGCGCGTCTTCCAGAACCCCAAGCTTGAGGTCAAGGCACGGCCGCGCAAGGAAGATTCCGCCGAAGTCTATGTCGGTGACGAGTTCCTCGGCATCGTCTTCAAGGATGAGGACGACGGCGACTACAATTTCTCGATGGCGATCCTCGACATCGATCTGGGCTAATCCCGTATCAAATGGCAGGCCGCGCCAGGCGCGGCCTGCGACTGTCTCTCAATGTCCGCTCTTCAGCATTCGCCCGGCCTCAGCGGTCATTGCCGCGTCGAGTGCCTGCCAGTCGCCAAGGAATTCCTTGGGAAAACGGTAGGTGAGGCTGAGATCGTCGCCGACATGGATGTCGCGTTCGCACGGCGCCAGCGATTGACCGGCAGTCGGCCCGCTCAGGCAGCGGGCCACGAAAAGGTCCTTTCCCCCGCGCTTGCCGACCACCAGCACCTCGTTCAGGTAGCCTGATTTCTCATTGAAACCGTAGACCGTCGTGCCGCCTGGTCCCGGAATGCCGGGCTGGACGATCAGCGCGCTGTAGATCGGCGTGAACCGGCCGCTCATGTCGCGCGACATCATCTGCTGTTCGAAGGACAGGAAGATGATCTTCCTGTTGGCTTCCGAGTGATTGAAATCGTCGCGGGCCGCCTCGCTATACCCGTCGATCTGGGGATAGCGCAGATAAAGGTCGAGACGCGAAGCGATGCCGTCGCGCCGGGCCTGGTCGAAACGGATGAAATTGGCCGGCACGGAAATCACATTGTTGCCGATCACCACCCGGCGCACCGTCGTGTCGTCGGTATATCCGGCCATGGCGATGCTATGGCCGAACCATTTGCCGCCAAGGCTGATAGCGACCGACAGCAAGGCAAGTGCCGCGAAGGCATAGAACACCCGCTTCATCAGCGTGGAATCGACCACGGTGAGTTCAGGGCCGTCGGCGATCGCTGCCTGCTTCATCTCGGTCCTCATCCCAACCGCCATTTCCGGTGTCCCCCGGCGGCACACATCGCGCGGCACGGCTCTTGCAACCTTCCTGAAACGACTGTGCGATTTCATGGTAAATGGAGGGTTAAGATGGCTCAGATGGAACTCTTCCTGTTTGCTTTTGTCGTCGGGCTGACAGCGTGCGGGCTGACGGGCTCGACGATGGAGTTGTTGTCGGGCCGCAAGGTCGCCTTCGCCGAGCCCTATGTGTCGCCGGCGCATGTGCTGCGCTCGCTGGCGGCCACCGTTGGTGCCGGGCCGTTCATGCTGGTCAACGATGCCCTCGATGCCCGCCGCGAAAAGCGCATTTCGACGATGGCGCTCTTGTCATGCGGTTGCACGGCGATCGCCTGGTCGCTGGCGCTGGGCATCGTCGTGCTTGCCATTGCCTCATGGACGATCCGTCTCTTAGGGTCCGGCATCTGAGACGATTCGGAGGCCGACAATGCCGCTTTATGCGATCGACGGAACGCAGCCCAGCTTCGCCGACGCGGGTTCAAACTGGATCGCGCCCGATGCGACGCTGATCGGCGACGTGCGCGTTGGCCGCAATGCCGGTTTCTGGTTCGGCGTCGTCATTCGCGCAGACAATGAGCCGATCATTATCGGCGCCGACACCAATGTGCAGGAACACGCGGTCATGCACACCGATCCCGGCTTTCCGCTGACCATCGGCGAGGGCTGCACGATTGGCCACCGGGCCATGCTGCATGGCTGCACGATCGGCGACAACAGCCTGATCGGCATGGGCGCCATCGTGCTGAACGGCGCCAGGATCGGCAAGAATTCGCTGGTCGGCGCCGGCGCGCTGGTCACCGAAGGCAAGGAATTTCCGGACAATTCGCTGATTGTCGGCTCACCGGCCAAGGCGATCAGGGTGCTGGACGACGCAGCCGTCGCCAGGCTGCGCGGCTCGGCCGCGCACTACGTCGCCAATGGCAAGCGCTTCAAGGCAGGGCTGAAGAAGGTCTGACGCCAGTTTCGGCCGATCCGTATCGCCACGGGGTGCGTCCCGGACCGGGCTATTATCTATTAGTGCCGCGCCCTGCCATGGCATCACGCAGCAATGAAGCACCGGCTTCAAAACCGGCACTGTCCGCTTCCTCGATGGCTGTCGCATAGTCATCGATGCGGGTTGCAAGAGTAGGGTCGGCGCCAGCCGCCAAAAGCAGGCGGATCGCCTCGGCGCTACGAACGGCCACCGAATAGTGTAGCGGCGTCCAGTCGTTCACGCCCCGCATATTGGGATCGGCGCCAGCCTCGATCAACATCTGGATGATTTCCGGTCGGTCGGCCCGGTCGGTGGACAGCGCGGCAATGATTGCCGGAAACCCGCCGTGATCCCCGTAATTCGGATCCGAGCCTGCATCCAGCAATGTCGAGATGAAGCCGACCGGGCTCCAATAGATCGCGTATTCCAAAGGATGTCCGAGGCCGAGTTCGAACGGCATACGTTCGTCGAACCAACGGGGCGAACCGCCCAGGGCTTTGCCAAGGCCATCGAAGTCGCCGGCCTTGAAGGCATCGTCGATCGCCTTGAACAGGCGATGGCGCTCGCATCGATCTTCCGGGATTTCCAACATCGCCGTGATCCAGAGGACGAACCAACAGCCTATGATGCCGCGATCCGCCGTCCATGGAAAGGAGGCTCTGGATAGTCGGATGCGCCTACCCAACCCTGATTGGGTTTCGAGCATCGCCAGAAATGGCGGAGCCGGCCCGGGGACGGGGCCGGCTCCTTTGACCCGGTCGTTGGGGACGGGGAGGGTG